>JAEMPT010000100.1 GCA_022759165.1 Thermoprotei archaeon | reverse complement strand
AACCTGTGAACTCCCTGAAGGGAAACCCTCGTCTTCAAGGTAGGGAGGAGGTCAGAGTCATCCGTGAAAACTGAATATAGTACATTAGGAAGTGAAGAGAAATGGTAAGAGCACCTAGAGGACTTAGGCACAGAACAAGGAAGCTGTTGAGAAAGAATATCAGAGAAAGGGGAGCAGTTCCATCGCTGAGCCTCCTAATGATAGAATATAACCCAGGGGAGAAGGCAGTTATAGACATAAATCCATCTGTTCACAAGGGCATGCCTCATAGAAGGTATCAAGGAAGGACTGTAGAGATCGTTGGTAAGAGAGGAAGGGCATATGTCGCTGTTCTCTATGAAGGAAGCGTTAAAAAAACGTTTTTCGTGAGGCCAGAGCACCTTAAGCCACTCCAAAATACTGCTCTCAATGAAAATCAAAAATGATTGTTGAGTTGGTAAAAGTTGGTAAGAAAAATTTTGGTTAGTAACCCTATTGATAATTACGAGGCGCTTCGTATAATTAAAGAAAAATTTGGGGTTCAGACGATTGAATCGAGCCCAATTGTTGCTCGAACAAACGAATTTCTAAACCAAATAACTATTGGCTGTTCTCCAGATGTTGCTAGCGAAATAAGGCTAAAGCTAGAGTCATTAGGAGTGCCTAAGGATGTGGCGATAATGCTTCTGAACGTCCTTCCTCTGGATGAAGCGGAAGTGAGGGCGCTACTCCCGCCAGAGAATCAAACTATATCTTTAGAAATTGTTAAAAAAATAGTTGAAGAGTTGTCAAAATGCCGCGACTAAGGAATTAATATGGATACTTATAAAACCACTCAACCAATCATAAGCTAATCTTTTATCCTAATGGGCGCTTCCTTCAATTGTAACCTTCAATGGATGCGGATCACAGATAAATTCAACGAGGTAATCAATCTGCTTTAAAGCTCGAAAAGATCATAGTACATTGCTTCAAGAAATAGAGATAAAAGTGAGGGTTGAACAATATATATCGTTAGAATATCGAAGGATAAATCTTAAAAATACAATGTTGCGGCGGGCCGATTAAAATACTACGGTAAAAATACATCCTGCCGCACCATTTAGCATGTGAGATGGTGAAGTTAGATGCACTGGGAACCTGGCGAGGGAAGGCGGTCTCGTTTCTATGGGAGGAAAGAGATTCCAGATGATACCGCAGCTATTCTGGACTATCTTCCGCAGGGAAATCCATTCGATAGACACCCGGAGCACAAAAGAGTTCCTCTTGCACAAGCAATCGGCATAAAATACTTTACATTGGTAGAGCTTGTCGTTCCTGAAGGTGAGCATTTTGATGTGGGCGAAAAGATTTACATCGGCTCAGACTACATTGGAAAGGGACCCATAAAGTCTATAACGGGACCTATAGACTACTCGGAGCTTACATCGGTATCTAAGTCAAACCTTCCCACAGTTCTTGCTAGCATAATTAAGGAGAACGAGCAAGTTTTCGTAAAGATTTTCAATATTTCTGGACCTATAACGCTAAGGATGCATTCCCTTGAATTGTTACCAGGCATAGGTAAGAGAACACTGAACATAATTCTAGATGAAAGAAAAAAATCGCCCTTCAAATCCCTCACCGATCTGGAGGAGAGGGTTGCTCTTAGGGGGGTAAAGCTACACGGAGTGGAAAGCATAATTGCCGCCAGAATTATAAAAGAAATGGAAGGCGGAGAAAGATACTACCTTTTCATCAAACCAAAAAGCTCGGAGAGAGAGGCCGTATATCTGAGACTACTTGATGCAATCTATGCAGATTAATCGAGCAGATCGATTGAAAATGGCAGGAGCGACCTTCACAGAGGAGGAGATCACTAGGGCAGATTCACTCCAGCTCAAAAGAATCACTGCAAAAATACTTAAGGACGCTGGCTTCCGACCTTCAAGAAAGCTGGGCCAGAACTTTACGATTAATAGAGATTATCTGGAAAAAATGTCCATCTCTCTCCCGAACAATTTTGAAGTCGTGCTCGAAATAGGTACGGGTTTAGGTACACTCACATCTTTTATTGCATCTCGCGAGCGATTAGTCGTTTCGGTTGAGAAGGACCCAAGGCTTTTCTCCATAGCTTCTAGAGTAATAAAGAGCGAAAACATCGCCTTAGTGCTTGGCGATGGCATAGAAATTTTAAAGAAGACGCGAATTCCTCTCGTCGTCTCCAGTACACCATTTTCTCTCTCTGTACCTATTTTTTTAAAGTTGGTAAGAAACAACCATATTAAAATGGCCGTTTTAGGCGTCCAGACGGAAGTGGCGAGGAGGATAACAGCCGCGCCCGGGGAAAGCGATTATGGCAGGATATCAGTCATATCTTCCATTATCTTCAAGTCTGAAGAATTGGGGACCTTCAGTTCCAGCTCCTTTTTTCCAAGGCCAAAGGTAAGTGTAACCATAGTAAGGCTAGAGAGAAAGAAATGTTATGACCCAGAAGTCCACGGAATGGTTGAAGAGCTCGGCAGATGCATTTTCACCCAGAGGAATAAATTAGCTAGGAAGGTTGTGGAGAATTGCCTGAAAAGCTTATATTCACTTTCACTTGATGACGCTGGAGGTAGTCTAACCGAGACTCTCCGAGAAATTAGAGTTAGAGAGGTGTCTGGATGGGTGATGGAAGAGTTGGCGAGAAATGTCCTGAGGGCGCTAAGGAGGAACTGAGGTGGTCATACAAAATATGCATTCCCCCATCGGTCTATGATCCTAGTGACGATACGTATTTAATCCTAGACTACCTGGAGAGAAACGGCCACCTGGTTAAAGGAGCCTCCGTCCTCGATATAGGAACCGGGTCCGGTATAATATCTTTGCTTTCATCGCAACTTGGTGCGAAAAGGGTCATTTCGATCGACATTTCGCAACAAGCATGCGAAGCTACATCATATAATGCTAAGAAAGTACTCGACGAAAAGAGCGCTGTCATAGATGTTATAATGTCCGATGGGGTCAGAGCTATTAGGAAAGGTAGCCATTTCGATTTGGTGCTTATGAACCCTCCATACCTTCCGGAAGGCGAGAAGACGGGGGATCTCTCGCTTGACAGGGCACTAGAGGGAGGTGCCACCGGCGCAGAAGTGTCTATATCGCTCCTCACAGGCATTTCGGAGACGCTTTCAGGCAGTTATACATTGTTACTGGTTGCTTCATCTTTGGGCAACGCAGAAAAGGTTATGCATGCTATAAGGTCCCTCTCATATATCGTATCAATTGAGTCGGAAAGAAAATATTTCTTCGAAACCCTTTATCTGATAAAGGGAGAGAAAGTTGAATAGGTTGCGGCTGGTCCTAGTAGACACTGAAGGATCGATAAATTTGGGGATGATCCTAAGACTTGCGGCAAACTTCAGCGTAAAGGAAATCTATCTCGTGTCTTCCAGGCAATATGATCAAGAAGAGGTTAAAAAGTATGCTGTAAGGGCAGATTATCTATATGATTCACTTATTAGGGTGAGCTCAATCGATGACGCACTAGCGGGATGCGACATAAAGGTTTGCACAACTGCTAAGTCGAGCGAGGAGGACGTCCTTCGCTCTACAATCAGTTCGGCAAAGTTGCCTGAACTTTTGTCTGAATATGGGAGCGCTTGCCTCGTTTTTGGAAGAGAGAGCACCGGCTTGACGAGGGAAGAGCTCTCTAAATGCGACATCACGTCTGCGATTCCAACATCCAGCGAATATCCTTCGCTCAATTTGACAAATGCCGTGGCTATCTATCTCTATGAATTGCTCTCTAGGAACGGTGAGTTGGCAAGGGAGTTAAAAGTAGCCCAAAGGGATGAACTAGAGGGGGCCATTGCGGTATTTTCCCAAATAGCAGCTGAAGTAATGCGTGATACGAACAAAATAACTAGGGCAGAAAGGGCCTTCCGGAAAATGATCTACGCTTCTTCTACGACGAGGACCGAAGTCAGGATCATCACCCACGTGCTCAGAAGAGCTCTCAGAAGGATAAAACTATCTAAAGGAATACTTTGACGACATCGAGCTCAATGCACTGCATCTGTTTTCCAGTTAAACTGGTAAAGCTCGGCTCAGTCCTGCCCACATCTCCCGAGACCAGCTCCTTTATGTAAAGTCCCCCATCCGCTACTATTAGACCAGTTATGGCCTTATCACCTACTGGTGCCAGGCTGATATCGTGGACCTTTTTTAGCCTGATAGCATCGGCCCTTCTTTTGACTACTCTAATAGGTGTTCTCTGCCTGACTACAGTTCCCTTCAGGCCTCTGACTATGGCCTCAATGTCTTCGGTGGATATGCTTTTTTCGGAAAAGGCGATAAGCCTGTAGACCTTCAGCTTTCTAGAGTCCATCATCTTCAAGGTCCTGACGTCTTCTCTTTTTCCTCTTCCATCGATCATAAACTTACCGTAAGGTGAAGCCCTATTCAGGAGATCAGATACAAGCCGGAGGTTAAGCCTCCTTGTTTTCGGATTTTTTATCTCTATGATGAACGGTCTTCCTGAGCCAAGCATCCTCACGTCTACGTCTTCTCTCCCAGAAGCATGCAAAACTATTTCCGATTTTTCATAAACCTCTTTGAGAATGGAGATCATCTTTTCAATTGATAAGGAGTCAGAAGGTTCTGGTTCGTCGAACCACCTAATCTGGCTGATGTTCCTTCCGGCCTTTATGTATCTACCCCTTACGAACAGAGGGTTCACCTTAACGTATACCCTGTTCTCTTCAATATTCACTTGAACCACGGCTCCAGGCGACTTGAACTCTGCTGGTATACCTAGAGACGCGGAAATGGCTTTGCCTATTTCTCTCCTCAGCTCCGACCTTATCGACTCGGCAGTGAGCAATGAAAAAGTTTTTACAACCGTCTCTTCTTTTTCCTCAACGGTTCTTGGAACGGTTACCCCAACTAGGAAGGACTCTGCACTCGAGTTCTTAAGTTCACTGAGCGCTTCCTTATAAAGGAGTTTCCACCTTTTCAGTGCTCCACCGCATATGTAGCAAGAAGCTACGGTTCTTTCGATTCCCGCAGAATGCAAAGTCTCCGAAAAATTCTCATCCAGCGATGGCGCTATCTCTTCCAGAGTCTTCTTTGCTTCGGTGTCACCAGCCTCCATCTTCCTGAGCATATCCATGGCAATAGCCATCTTGATAGCCTTGCCTCTTTCCTCATTCGTGAATCCTCTCAACAGAGTCGAGAACATCCTCCCAAGGCAAGAATCGCACAGCGGGAATCTCCTCAAGATATTGAGAGCTAAATCTATCGTCGATTCCAAGCGTACAACCCCAGTTTATTTAGAATAACTCTCCCTCTCCTTTTTCCAGCTTCTTCAGAAGAGATCTTTTTCGCTTAAGTTGCTTTAGCATCCTCTTAGTACTTTGGTAATAAGCAAGGAGCTCCCTCACATCGTCAGTGCTGGTGCCTGAACCGATGGCTATTCTTCTAAGCCTGTTCTTTTCCCTCTCTATGAGCTCCGGCTTCTCCAATTCCTCGTACGTCATGCTATTTATTATCGCGAGCCACCTATCGAATTTCTCTTCACCAACCTTTTCTAGCTCGCTGTCTTCAGGTAAAGTCATGCTTAGGCCTGGCACCATCTTTAGTACCTTGCTAAGGGGCCCCATCTTCCTGATCTGCCTTATCTGTTTATAGATCAGCCTCATGTTGACTCCTTTCACTAGCATTTCCTCGGCTTGCTTTTCAAGATCTCCTTCCTCGATCTCTAAAGCCTTCATCCTTTCAATGAGCCCTTCGATATCTCCAAAACCAAGAATCCTCGAGACAAAGCTCTTTGGCCTAAATGGCTCTATCTCGTCTATACCTTCTCCGGTGCCTATGAACTTTATCTTTGCCCCAGTCATTGCTACGGCAGAAAGAGCGCCACCTCCTTTAGCTGTACCATCCATTTTCGAGATAACTATGCTGCCTATTGGAGTAGCTTCGTGGAACCTCTTCGCTATTTCCGCCGCCTTCTGCCCAACGGAAGCGTCCAACACCATGACCACCTCGTCTGGCTTTACAGCTTCAGCTATCTTTTTCATCTCATCTATCAAGTCAGCCTCGCTACCATAACCATGCCTTCCGGCAGTATCGATTATTATTACATCCGCTCCAAGCTTAGCCAGCTCTCTGACTCCATTTTTGCTTATTTTAGCGGGATCGGTTTCTCCTTCTTCTCCGTAGAAAAGTGCACCCACCTTTTCGCTAAGTTGTTTTAGCTGTGCATAAGCTCCAGCCCTGTATGTATCTGCGGCTATTACTCCAACCTTCATCCTCCTAGTTTTATAGTACCATGCCAGCTTAGCTGCTGTGGTAGTTTTTCCGCTACCCTGGACTCCTATGAGCATTATGACATATGGCTTTTTCTTCGGTATGACCTCCGGCTCTTCTTCTCCACCTAGAACGGCCACTAGTTCTTCGTATACTATCTTAACGAACCAATCTCTCCTAGAAATTCCCTGCGGAGGTTTCTCTTCCAACGCTCTCTTCTTTATTCTATTTGAAAGTTCGAGAACAAGCTTAACGTTAACATCTGATCTGATCAGGGCCCTCTGCAAATCCTTTATGAACTCATCCACGCTCTGCTCATAAGGTGATGTACTAGAAAAATACTTTTTTATCGCTTCCTTCAGACCAGAAAATACGGAACTCAACGGTTATTCCGTCCTCATTATCCTCTTGTTCGGACGATCATCCTCCTGCCCATGACCTCCCAATACTCCACATCTTTGCCAGGTGCTATTTTGCTGACAAGCTCTGGATCATCTGGCTTTGGCGCTTCGAACGTTTCATAAGTTTCGAGATCCATGAGCTGATAGGACTTTCCCAAATCGGAGATCACTTGAGCAACCTTCTTTTCAATGATGGGTTGCTCTACTCTCTGATCTACTGGGGCTGTTATGGTCTTCTTGCTCCCGCTAAATAATCCTATCGCCACCACATGCGCCTTTGCACTGCCGTGCTTGCCTGTTTTCGCCTTCGTGACCTCGACTACCCTGCATGGTTCTCCATCTATTACGATGTATGACCCGACTTTAACATCTCCGAGCGACGTGTAAACTATGCTCATAGCTCTATACCTCATTATACTTTTTACTTACCCTGAACTCTTCCCGCCGTTGAAGCGGGTTTCCCCGCATGCAAAAGCGGGGACTGTGTGGCCGGAAAGAGGCCGTTTACCCCTTTCTCTCCGTTGCCAGCATTGGAAACAATTTGCTGGGCAACTTCATTGAGACCAGCCAAATCCGAAAGCTTTATCAAAGATGCTTCTTATATAAGGCTAGCTTATAAGCATTTTCTCTCCCATTATACTGAAAGCCTCGTTTCTCGAGGCGAATGGGATAAGTTTTAGGATCCTTCGCTCAGGGCCCGCTCGGCTTCAGACCTCAAACTCTCTACTTCATCTTTCGGTGCAGAGCATGGGGTTAGATTCAGGGAAAGTGGAGTAATCGATATGTTTTTCTCGACAAGCACCACATAAGCATCTGTGCCGTTTTCCGGGTATGTAGGCTTACCATAAATCCAAAAATAAGGGTTTCCTTGTGGATCGACCCTCCTTTCAGTATACTGTGCAAACCTAATCCTTGCTGGCTTGGTGATCTTGACCTCCGTTTTCCTACCAATAAATGAAGGAAAGTTAACTGATATCAAATCGTAGCCTTTAGGTATGCCTTTTTCTAGAACGTAAGAAGAGATTGCTTTCACAACAGCAGAGATTCTTTTCTTATATTCTCTCTTTGAGAATTCATCCGGTGACTTCACATCTGCGCTAAAGGCTATGCTGGGTATGCCGAGCAGAGCAGCCTGCATAGCCGCCCCAACGGTTCCCGAAGAAAGGATCACTTGCAGGCTCGTATTATCGCCTACGTTCACTCCAGATAGTACTAAGTCAGGTTTTCCGTTCAGTAAATGTATAGAAATGTGTATTATGTCGCTCGGCGTGCCGCTTACTGCTATGATAGGCTCCGATCCCCATAGCTTTAGCCTCATAACTCTTAGAGGCTTATGCAAAGTCAGCCCGAGGCCGGTGCTACTTTTAGGTGTCTCTGGTGCAATTATATGAGCTTCGGATAATTCGAGAACCGAATCACGAAGGAGTTTTAGCCCTATGCTATAAACCCCGTCATCGTTTGTTATCACTACTCTTTTTTTCAAAGCGGTCCCCCATCTTTTATTATTTTATTAATTTTTATTGATTTAACTTTTAGGGAATATAATAGCAATGAAACCCTATGCTCCATAAAGATAGTTCACATATGTTCAATAGCTTCAGGAGAAACTGAGCTCTGTGGTAGCTAAGTATGGGGATGATGACGATTGACGACGTTTTATCTGTTCTCCGTGAGGCCCGAGTATGCCCAAGTCATATTTGAAGGTAGGAAGAAATTTGAGCTGAGAAGGGGAAAAGGAGCGGGCCTGGAACCCGGTGGCATTGCCATAATTTATGTCAGCGGAAAAGTGAAAGAGATCAGAGGAGAATTCACCATAGGAAAAATCAGAACCGGGCTACCTGAGGAAATATGGAGATATGTGAGGAGGAAAAACCCAGAAGGTATTTCCCCGGAATCAATGATGTTTATTCGTGGTTCTAAGGTAGCTGCGGCTATAGAGATAAGGGATCCCAGATTGTATAAAGTCTTTATCTCTCTCAGGGAGATAAGGAGGGTATATCCCAAATGGAATCCACCTATGGGCTATCAGCGACTCAACCAAGGAGATGGTGTCTTACAAAAGTTCATTCTGCCTATAAGGAGGCTTTCGATTGAAGCTGGACGAGAAAACGAGGAACATTTCCTCCCTTAATCTTGCCAAACTTCATTAGCCTCATATAATCATCGACAACCTATCTAAATTTTGACCTCCTCTCTGCCCTGAAGGGCAAAGGTTCCCCTCATCTGTTCGGTATTACATCTGTCATCTGAGGGGCAGTAGGGGTGGTCAGAGATCCCCCCCATATCTTAGCTTGTTTGAGAGGTTACCGATCCCACATCCGAGAGCTTAAGGGCAACCACGCTTTCGAATTACTCATCATCAAAAGCAATTAGGACA
>JAEMPT010000057.1 GCA_022759165.1 Thermoprotei archaeon | reverse complement strand
GAAGGCGTGTATAGTAAGTTTCCTGGAAGAAGCAGGAAATCCTCACCGCGAGGTGGGGATGCCCCGTCGTGAGGGCGGGGTAGTTCACATTGGGAGCTCAATCAAAAGCAATGGGTTAATTTCCAAAAAAAGCCTGCAGCTGGATGTTTAGAGGCTACAACATTATCGAGAGGTTCGATTTTTTATTTCATTAAAAACAGATGAGATCTTAAGAATATACTTAAAACTTAAATTCCTCAATTTGTTTATCATAAGGAGCTATACAATAGGTGTTAGGAAAAATGTCGTCCAATGAAATTACAGAATTTAACGAGGAAAATCCTATGATCCCAGGCGGTGACCTGGACGAAGAAACGAAAGAGGCCTTGAAAGAGGCCCTCGTCGACATGAAGTCGGAAGTAAAGGCTATGGTCTTCGTGAAAAAGAATTGTTACTATTGCAGAGAAACAATAAAGCTAATGGACCACTTCGTCGAAGCCTCTCCTTCCATAAACGGGAAAAAGTTGTTCACTTACGAAGTTTATGAAAAAGAAACCGACCAAGAAGTATTTAGGAAATACGGGATCGAAAGAACTCCAACGGTCGCTTTTATTGAGGGAAAGATAAGGTATTTGGGAATACCCTCTGGAGAAGAAATAAGGGGCCTTGTAGAAACGATAATAAGGGTCAGCGAAAAAGAATCCGGGCTCGAAGAGAGAACGAAGAAGGAAATCGCATTAATAAATAAACCCGTCCACCTTGAAAACATAATCACACCTAGCTGTCCTTATTGTCCTTATGCGGCTCTTCTTATCAATATGTTTGCTTACGAGTCATATAAACAAGGCTTGAAGAGTATAACTTCAGACACAGTTGAAGCATATGAGAACCCAGATATAGCAGACAAGTACAACGTTATGAGCGTTCCCGCTATAGCAATAAACGGTAAAGCGGCCTTTGTAGGATTACCTTATGAAGAAGACCTGCTGAAGAGAATACTAGAAGTTATTAAAGAACAAGAGTGAAAATGAAAGTCGCGGATGCACATGCCAGATCTTGTTGTGTCACTCATAGCTCTTGCGTTATATTGGGCATCTTTTTTAGCAATATCGTTTTTCTTAAGCAAGAGAATAAGGGGACTACGAGTAAATCCGCTTATGATAATCTATAGAAAAGAAACTACATTAGAGACGTTCGGTAAAGCTTCTTACAATACTGTTGCCAAAATTCTCCTTTACGCAGCAATAGCTCTGAACTTTGCGTCTATGTTATTTTTTTACTACACTATATTTGGGGTAGTTATGGCTAGGTTCGTTTCTCCCGAAAGCGCCGGGGGACTTGTGCCTATAATTCCTGGCATAACGATAACCGGCATAACAATAGTCTATGTACTTTTTTCAATAGGAGTGTCTGCTACTATACATGAATTGTCCCACGCATTGGCTTCAAAAATTGTTGGGATACCCATTAAAGCGGTTGGTTTCATTCTCTCTATATTTATTCCAGCAGCTTATGTCGAGCCAGACGAGGAGAAGTTCAACTCAGCGGATAGATTGAAAAAATTAGAGGTCCTCTCAGCTGGGCCAGCTTCTAACTTCATCGTAGGTTTAATTTTTCTCGCTCTGCTGGGAATCATAGCATCTCCCATGGCGGGAGCGATGATAACGTCTGTGGACAGCGGTTACCCTGCGGAACAATATGGCCTCAAGCCAGGATGGATTATAATAGCTGTAAATGGAACCCCAATACAAGCACCCGGAGATCTATCTCCTATAATATCACAATATGCCAACTCAACCGTTTATTTCAATATGACTCTTTATGACCCAAAGACAAACGCCACTTTTTGGAAGATGGTTTATAAACCGGATAACTTCTCTAGAATAGGCGTGGTACTAGAGCAGGCTAGGGGCCCTTCTCCTATTCCAGACAGTATTTACTATCCATTGCTTAATCTCCTGTTTTACTTGTACATTATAAATATCAGTCTGGCACTTATCAATTCTGCCCCTATTTTCATAACAGATGGCGGAAAGGTAGTTAGCGAGATCATAGGGTGGAAAATCAAGGGAAATGCGGGTAAGGCTCTTAACTTTTTTATACAAGTATTTACATTGCTATTAGTTCTTTCCTCGATTACGT
Organism: Thermoprotei archaeon; assembly: GCA_022759165.1. Lineage (GTDB taxonomy): Archaea > Thermoproteota > Thermoprotei_A > Sulfolobales > Fervidicoccaceae > ARK-14. The sequence goes on along the minus strand of JAEMPT010000057.1, from coordinate 6,955 downwards.
TCACTCCTATTTGAGTATTTACTTTTTATGCATTTAAGCGAAGCGGAAAATTTTCTTTTCTAAACAAATAGACCTTCAAATATGATCTCCGCAACTCAGTGAGAGAGCTCATAATCATTGGCATTAAATGCCTCATCCGGTTTGCTTATCATCACCGTTTCATTCTAAAATCTTAAAATCTTTTCAGTATAAAAAGTAATTAAGGCCAGAAACGTTGAACGATTTGAAAAACTAAGGCAAACTTATCATTTCATAGTTGTAGCTATAGTCCAGAATAATTTAAAAGTTCAAAGAAGAGACCCTTAAATCCCTTCAACTGTTTAATTTCTTCTTTTGTGAATTCTCCTAGACCGAACTTTATAAGCCAATTTTTTGGAATGCTTTTCATGATCATTTTTCTAACAGTTTTTGGCACTCCTTTCATGAGCCTGTAGACTTTTGACTGCAGAGCAATTGCATAGTAAAGGTCAGAACTTTCCACGCTCACCACATAATTTTTATTTGCCTGCATTGAATCGAAAAGGATCTTCGATGTAAGCATGGAGGGCCTTATCCCCTCCCCCGTCAAAGGAAATACCGAACCGACCAACTCACCTACTGCATATATGTTTTCTCCAAGGACAAGCTTTCTTAAATTGATACCACTACTGACAATCTGAGCTCCCTTTATTCTTTGCACCACTTCCACATCAACACTTCTTTTGAATCTAGGATCATCATGCAAAAAGTTCACAAGCATTTTCTTCAAAACATCGAAGCTTTCCAGCCCTCCGACACCAACGTTTATACCCTTATCTCCCCAAGGGAAAATCCAGAAATATCCCATCAATCCAGTATCGAACCTTATCTCAATAATATCTTCTTCAAAATCTGCCTTGTTTTTTTCAATCGTAACCTCCACGGCATTTATCCTCTCTCTGTCTGCTAGCTTCGAGTAGAAGCCGGTGGAAATTATAACCTTCTTGCCTTGAAATTCCTTTGCTAGACCCATGGGATAGGAGTCATCGACTCTCTTTCTGACCACTTTTACTTTCTCAAGGAGATAAGAAATCAAGCCCTCCTTATCAATTGTGTACCCCCAGATGTTTCCTCCTCCTTCAACGAGCATCTCTCCATCTAGGTAAGCTCTATACCCTTTTATTTTGCTTAAAATAAAGCTCTCTGGCAAGCGGAAGAAGCTTTCAATTTGTATGGGGACTCCCATGCCGCATGGCTTAACTGAGAATTTCGGGAGCAATTCATAAACTTCAACTGAAAAGCCCGATTCAGAGAGAAGATATGCCAAAAAAGAACCAGAGGGTCCTGCACCGATTATTGTGTAGCTATCGCTTTCCAGCTTAGACCCCCCTCTCCTAGTATTTTATCCGCTATAAAAACAGGGAGCTTCTCCAATACTGTGGAAAGCTTTTCGTTTCCAATGGACTTGGCGATCTCTGAAGTTTTTTCGAAAAATTCAAGTAGCTTTGGTTTTGCCCTCTCTAATATCAGCTCCCAACTACCCACTCCCTTTGGAATTTGCAACCATGCCAGCAACTTTTCAGCGAACGGCGGTAAGTGCTTCCCTTTATCCAGATAATCCTTTACATCTACAACATCGTCGCTGATTTGATAAATGTATCCAAGATATAGACCGTACTCTTTAAACGCAGCCATGAGATCCTTTCTTTTCGCTGCTATTGCAGAAAGCATCAAGCTAAGCTGGAAAAGACTAGAGGTTTTCAAGGCCACTACCTCAAGGTATGTTCTATTTGTTGAGAAGACATCTGCTATCTCGCCCCTAGTTACATCAAGCCAGGTATCAACGACGAGCTTGACCGCTTCATCTCCCAAATATTCAACCGTTTTTATTGCTATAGGAATTAATAAGTTGCTTACGAGAACCGTTTTCGATAACCCCTCATTCACCCAAGCTGAAGGTTTTCCTCTCCTGACAACATCTGCATCTATTATATCATCTATTGCTAGGCTGCACGAGTGCACCAATTCAAGAGAAGCTGCTGCAGGCAAGCCAAATTCTATGCTTCCATTCAACAGATTCGTGAAGTAAAGCATTAGAAGCCCTCTGATCCTTTTGCCCCCCTCCGTTATGTACCGTGAAACTTCTAGTGCTTCAGCATCGACATCTCTTTCTAACATTGAATTAAGGTATTCGTCGAGCATCGACTTATTGCATTCGAAGAAATCTCCAATATCCGCAGCTATCGAATAGCTCATTTCTCTCAACTCACACTCCAACTAACTCTTTCATCTCCCGAAGTGGAAAAGCTTCCAGCGCTTATTTATGATGCGTTTCTAAATACGTTGAGGGTGGCCAGAGAACCCCCAACCATAAATGAACTTTTCTCAATGTTTAATATTGCTATTGTATTTTATCTTTATAGGAATTCAAAGTCACATCTTTCAGTTTTTATCTTTTTAAATATAGAACATCTCTATTCCCTTACATTAGGGGGCGCGTTAAACAATAAAAGTTTCAAAAGGATTTGAGTAAGCGTATACATAAAAACAAAAGGTTGCTTTAAAATGAGAAGTTTAAAGTACAGAGAGTGTAGAGAACTTGCCAATCTTCTTTATAAGATAGGGAACTCGATTGGTATAGAGATAAGAGTATCTCTTGGGGTTGTTGTTAGCAAAGGGGCGCGCGCTAAAGCTTATGCGAGGATTTATGGCCTTCCTATACCAATCCAAAGGGCTCACGGAATACCTCCACTCTATACAGTTGAATTCTTATGTGAAAAAATAGATAGATTAGGTCCAGATGAAGTTGCTGAAGTGGCAATACACGAGCTACTCCATATACCAGAAGGACAGAAAGGCGGTTTAAGGCCTCATGGTAAAAAAGTAAACTCTAGAATAACCAAGATTATGCTGAAAAAAGCGGATCAATCTCTGAAGTTTGAAATATATGAAGTGCTGAGAAGATGCTGCGAGGAATCCATTTGAACAGCTATCGATCAGAGGACAGTCAATTCTTTTTTTGAGATTGTCAGAACGCGTCAGTTATCGAAATTCTAAAAACTTGTCCTGAAACTAATGAGAAGTTAGCTGCCTAATATCATGGAAGAAAAAGACTCCTGCATTCCTGACTTGCTTATTATTTTGAGTAAAGCATTCTTAGACGATTCTATGGAGCTTAAAAGAGTATCATTTAGGAAAACCTTTATCTCATGGACGTTCGGTCCATTTAAGCTCATACCGCTTGAGCCGATCTGCTCTTGAAGAGCTCCATCAATGTATATCTGTGAAAAGGAATCACTTATCATATTTCCATTAAGGTATATAGAAGATATTATGAGGTCTCCAGGAGCGACATTTAAATAAATTGCAATATACTTCCCTGTCAAGTTTACGTATGAATAGATCACCTCAAAATAAGGTTCATTTTTTATCAAATTCCCCCGTTCCTGTAGATTTTGAGCTGCGCTGTTCCAGGATCCCATATTTTCTCGCATCTTGGCCACTATCAAGCTTCCAACCGCTATAACTATTAAAGTTGCCAAAATGACTCCGACTATTTCTGAGACGCAGATAAACCTGCTAGTCTTCTTTCCCATCATCCATCCGCTGTATCTCTTTTAATATCTTATTAACCTCATCCTCATCAAAAATACCTTTCGTTTTCAGAGACCTTATTCCAAGCTTACTGTATATCTCTATATCATAATCACTGTCTCCTATGAATAAAACTTCCTCCTCTTTCAATCGGTACTTTCCCAATAGCGTCAATAGATGCGGCAAACCCTTCCTGTACCCCCTCCCATCGAAGCATAGCACTTCATCGAATCTTTCGATCCCGCGGACCATGCGGACCAGATTGCATTCATTATTAGTAGATACCGCTGTAACGAGTCCCATAGCTTTGAGCTTTTCTATTAGCTCAATAGCGTAACGAGAGATCTCAGATTTTCTCAAAACTAACTTTTTTTCCTCAAGGAACCTCTTATATGCTCTATTCGCTTTTTCACCACTTATTCCCATTAGCTTCAACTGTGTGGGAAAGTCCCGTCCAGCCGTTGACAAGTAGAGTCTTTTCGCAAAATCCTGGTCAAGCCCGCACTCTTCTTTTAGAATCTTGGAAGCTATTTCTGCATAATAAACCATCGTATCGATTACTGTTCCGTCGAAGTCAAATAGAATCGCTTTGATCTTCAACCTTATTCTTCACCTTTAAGTTTAAATAATACTTTTGAAGCGGAGTTCTAGTGCCGCAGTCTGCTATGCAAAGCGAAAAAGACTTCATCTTTGCACAGCTATATGGTCTATATTTCGTTCCACTCCCTCTTTTTCCCATTAAATGCTCTATCTGGTATTTTGCTATTTTCTCTTTATAGTCTGGGGAGTGGCTAAATACTTCTAGCAACATCTCTTCATCTGCTCCAGCAGCTATCATGAAAGTGGCTATTGCGAACCTTTCTGCGTGGCTCAAATTTTCGCCTTCGATTGCCTTTTGGTATATTTTCTTCATGCAGGGCGGAAATGCATCGATAGATAAAGGTTGATTTTTAGCATAATCCCTCCCCTCTACAATCTTCTTCGATAGAACATTGGCAAGAGATTCTTTCAAATAGGCCTCGATCTCCTGGATGGGTGGAGGAAGCGATGGTAGCTTCATGAGATCAGCGTACTTTTCGTATAATGAGGAGACTCTTTCAGCAATTAGCTCTTCAAGTATCCTAATGAAACGTCTCCTATCTAGTAATACTCTCCCCTTCAGAAGCATCTGGTTTGTGAGTTTCCAACTTGGATCACCGGTCAGCCTCTTAGTCGACTTAAGGTAACTATAGAAGCTTACTGAGAATGGATATAACATCGATGGTCCGCTTTTTTGTGACCTTGTTATCGTCGCGTCTTGATAAAATGTGTGTAGACCTAAAAGCTTCGAGAGAAGCACCAGATCCTGATCGCTTAACAAGTTCAACTCTTCTCTCATAGATTTCGAAACTGATATTGAGAGCCTGTTTACAAGCCACTTCCCGCCAATTCTTCCCATCAAAATAATAGCTGTATGAAAAGCGATCGCTTCCAATGGTAGTCTCATGTCTTCATCTTCTAGTTTATAGAATCCATCTAATGCATCCTGGACTATTTCAATAACACGCTTTCCTGCTCCAAGAAGAGAGATCGCTTCTGCTAAGTTCGTTGAAGAAGGTAAATAGCCTTTATTTATCAAGTAGTCTAGGACGTTCTCCATTAAAAAAGGATACCTTAATAGCCTCAGGCTTTTATTTGGTCGTTGCAACGCTAGTTTTGCACCTATCCATATCTATATTGTATGCCTTTGCCCCCCTCTGGGTACTCCCAGCTAATGGCATTATTGGGGCAAACCAAACGGCAGGTTCCGCACTCTAGACAGCCCTCGTAATTGAAGCTTAGCTTTCCGTCGCTCAATAGAGTATAGCATCCGGCTGGGCACAGGAATACACACACCTTACTGTCGCATTTTGAGCACTTATTGTAGTCCACTATTATGTGTGGCTTCTCATCTACCACCCATCGGTTGTTTTTCATGATTTCATCGATGCTTCTAATTTTCTTGACTTCAGATCCCATTCACATCTCCCTCGCAAGTCTTATCAAATCGCTCATTAAGTGAAGGGGGCTAATTCTCCATTTTTTCATCGATTTTAAAGCAGCATCGCCCAGTTTTGGTGTGTTCTTCTCAATATGGAAAACGCTAGCCATAATCTCATTCAGCATAGCGGGATATGCGTTGAGTAATCTCTCTTTCTTCATTATCTCGTGAACATTTGAGAATCTCTTCACCTCCTTGTAGACCCATGAATTTTTAATTTGTTCATCATAACTCTCCCATTCTCCATTTCTCATCTTATCGAAGGAATTGGCTGCGATGTAACCAGAGTATGCGGCGAAATCAACCCCTCTAAATGTGTATCCCAAGTTACCTAATAGACCGGCAGTATCCCCTATTATCGCATATCCCTTTCCCGAAAGAGTTCTAGGCATATAGCTGATAGGATCGACTATGGTCAAATGAGCTCCATATTCGATGGTCTCGCCTCCTTTGAGCAGATTCTTCACCACAGGATGGTTTCTCAGCCTTTCCAGCATAATCGATACATGCTCCTTCGAGCTCTGTACGGCCTCCTCTAAGCTCAAAACTATGCCTATGCTAACATAATCTCTGAAGGTATAGAGAAAGCCCCCGTCCGGTATCCCATCGGTAAAATCCCCAATGAACATCCAGGAGGCGCCCTCGTTTTCCTCTAGGTTCAGCCTTTCTTGGATTTCTTTCTCTCCTATCTTTACGCTTTCCTTGAAACCTAAGGCCACAACATGTTTCGGCGTTTCGTTCACGAGTCCACTTTTTTCTGAGAGTAATCTATTAGCACCCTCTGCTACGATAACGACATCGGCCTCAACCTTCTCGCCCCCAACATTAACCCCGATGATCTTATCTCCCTCTTTAAGAAGAGATGAAACTTTCATTTCAGTAAATATCGTGGCCCCCGCTTCTTCTGCTTTTTTTCCTAGCCAAGAGCATAGCTCCGTCAAGTTAGAAGTGAAGGCTGAATACTCTTTTGTATCATAAATTAAAGATGTAGACTCATTACCGCTGAGAATAGAAAAGATTTCTTTTGAGACCCACCTGTGAATTGGCGCCTCTTTTTCGAATCCTGGAAAAAGATCCTTGAAGATCTTCGCATAGACTTTGCCGCCGTACAAATTTTTACTCCCCAAAGTTTTTCCTTTTTCGAGTAGCAATACCTGATAACCGCTTTTGGCTAGAAAATACGCTGCTGAAAGGCCTGCGGGGCCTCCACCCACAATTATTGCATCGAATTTTTCAGAGCTCAAGATATTACACCTAGGAATGATTGAATATTTGGTTAATCAAAATTATATATACTTGACTTAATTTTCCTTACTTATTTTTTGTATAGAATGAGTAGGGATGTGAGCTATCCAGTCCTGAAAGACGAGGCTTCCAGCGTTT
>JAEMPT010000107.1 GCA_022759165.1 Thermoprotei archaeon | reverse complement strand
AGGAGCTTAGGGGCAACCGTAATTCGAATTATACTTATCATCAAAAGCAATTAAGAAAAGAAAACCTATAAGCTTTTATCATCCCCGCCTTAAAAGGCGAGGCTTTCAGATGTAAAAAATTTTTTCATGTTAATTGCTTTCGATTTTAATTAGACCATTAATATTCAATAAAATCATAAAGTGGCTATTCAAACCCTTAGAAAAGCTCAGCTAATGTTCTGCGCTTAAAATATAAATATAGATTGGGCAGTAGTTTTTAATCTAAATTAAAGCAAATACTTGATATCGGTGCTGTATGATTTGGGAAGAGTTTCTTTACCTAAAGAAGTTTTAGCGCCTATAATTGAAGAGATAAAGGATGCCTTTAAAGAATACAATAGATCGATATCAGGTTCCGGATATTATCTTAAGCCAATTCATTATGCTTCGAAATCCATCGAAGGTAAGAAGAGAAAATACATCTATTTAGGAAGGTATTGGTGGAAGGTTCTATATTTGGGCAGAGATGAGAGAGGTAAGGCCAAGATAAGGTGGGTTTACCTGGGAAAAAACAGGCCAAGCAACTTGCCTGAGCCTCCAACCAATCCACTAGAAGGAGTGGTCTTTTATAGTATAGAAGGCGATAGCGAAAATTATTACATTGAAGAGAAAGAATCTAGCGAAACTTTGAAAAAAATAGCCGATATCCTTTCTGGCTCCAGAGGAAATGAGTACTAGCTATTAAAGCTAAACGTTCACATGATGCCAAATACTAGGATCCCCCGCTCTATGCGGTAAGGTTACCGAATGCTTGAATTGTTGATCCCAATATATAATCCATCATCATGCTTCCAAGCATTACCCCAATGCCGCTTATGATAAAAAGCAAGCCTAGATAATACCAAAAGGTCCTAGAGACTCCCGGGGTCACTCTCGATATTGAAAAAGCGTTCATAGCGGCAGTAAGAATGGAGAATATTATGCTTGTATAAACGATGGGCTGGAGAGGGATATTCGAACCGAACAGAGGGCCCACTATGTTAGTAGGTATTTGGGCCTGCATTGAAGCCAAGATAGAGGAAAAGCCGTATAACAGTCTCACTACAAAAATATTTATGATAACGACTGCTGCCTGCATTATATATGTAGTAGTTTCAAATGTCTTCGCTATTTGAAGTCTGTTCCTCCTCAGCCTCACGATTAAGTTGTGGTGATCGCTTAGAGAAGCTCCTACTTTAGAAATTTTCCCTCCTCTTTCAATGGAATCTATAAAGATCCTGAGAAATCTATGCACGAGTTCGCTCCTGCTTTCGCTAGCAACCATTCTCCAAGCAACTGCTGGATCAATGCTATTCAGAAGCCTTGCATAGAGATTTTCCAAAATTCTCGTTAGCCTTCCAAGTTCTACGATGAGCAGAGGCCTAAGCGCTTTTGCTTGGTTAGGAAGAGTTTCATAATTCAACGCATAGCTCCTTATGAAAACGGGGAAAAAGTCGTCTATTTCTCTAATCAAGTCCTCAATTTTCTTTGCGAGCCATCCTGGCAAGAGGAATCCGGCTCCGGACGCTATCAATACTTCTCCTAGAATGTAAAAGGAGGTTCTTCCTGTGAAAGCAAGATAAGCGGTCGTCGCGATCGAGATTGATATCACTGCTACAGATAGTATATCGATTGTCCTGTATATTGGAGGCATTGGCTTAATTTTTGTCTCATAAACCTCGGGGGGCATAGTTAAGTAAAGAAGAATTGCCACGGACGCTATAGTTCCCAGAACGAAAAAGTAGCTAGTTATAACCATTCTTATGCTTCCGCCGAAAAAGAAGGCGAGTAAGAGAAAATTAGCTAACATGAACACGCTTGAAGCTAGAAGGCTCGTGTATATTCCTAAAAAAACCCTTGATGCTTCAACTGTTCTAGTATATTGAGTTTCAAACTCGCTATTTATTGTGTCTAGTTCAGTTTTAATGAACAGTTCGACGTCTTCTCCAATCGCAAGAACAGCACTTAACCTTGATAATATCTCCTTAAGTACCTTATTTTTCACTTCGTTTGCTACAAAAGCACAGGCCTGAGGAAAGCTATACCCCCATTCCTTACCTAGTTTGAAGATCTTCCTAAAAATGGGAGAATACTTTGGGTAAATATTTTCCCTTCCAACGCATTCAAACAAAGCTTCCCTAGGCGGGCTTCCGGTTGAAACGCTGTACATATGTTGCAAGAGGAATGTTAGGTCTAGGTCTACGCTTGTGCTTGGGTTTCTTCTCAGCCAGAAAGGATATATGACCCCTAGTACTACTGATAAAGACATAACGATGCCAGCTATAGCAAGAGCTACGCCGGAAGTTAGCCTGAAGTAAATATATATGCTAAGGACGATCCCAACTGAAGCAGCCAGCAAATACAGCTTTTCGGCCGAACTTAAATTTTTATTATTTCGTTTAAAACTTCTATATTTCAAGGCGGTTCTCCTCCAGCATCTTAAGGGCGCTTTCTACACCCACTTGATCGGCCAAGACTACTGCCTTGAAAACTCTATCGTATTCGAATACTTTCCTCCTAACTAGCTCCTCAATGAATTTTTTCCTCATTTCTAACTCGTCATAAACTTCTCTTATCCTACCCTTAGGTATAGCCCGAGCCCTGGCTATTTTCTCTTCTAATAAATAGCTAGCTCCTCTTCCACTGAAGATGAACCTATCCTCAACAGGATCCCATGTGAAAACGGGCATCGCAGCAACAGCATCGCTTTGCGGGTCATATCCCATTATCTCATAGATAGATGTGACCCTTCTAGCTGGGAAACCCTTTACATGTACAGCACTTTGGAACCAGGCGATATTGAGAGAATCCATATTGGTCTTCGGGATCGAAATGGGGGGATTAGTCAGCCTCTGTATCAGCTTAGTTATGTCCGCTGCATGAAAAGTCGACATAACCGGGTGACCTGTATTATGGAGGGCTAGCGGTACCGAACCACCTATGAAAAGCTCCGTAAAAGGTACAGAAAAGTCGTAAACAAAACCTCCATATTCCACTTTATTTATGCTCTTGATTACTACGAACTCCACGTCCGAATAGAGAAGGTCAAGGAACCTTGCTAGTATGAACTGGGCCTTTGTTCTAACCTCTTCTCTGAGCTCTCTTATATGCTGAGCAAGAAACTTTATCTCTTTCTCGGTTACTAGCGTTTCTTCCCCCACTTCATAACCGCCCATTCTAAGAAGCTCGATTGAAGATAACCCTACTAGGCTGAGGGCTTTTTCTATTACCTTGATACTCATCAACCTTTTCTCGTGTGCCCTGATTCCCTCGATCCACTTTTCTGCTACATCATCAGGTATATCCTCATGGATTTCAAAATTTAGGGGAGCATCTGAATTATGGCCTAGCGTCTTCTTTATGAGGTGGTCTGAGCTCCCTAGCCTAAACTTCACCATTAGGTCCCCGGGGGAGAGCTGTGAGACTAAAATAGGCCTAATCGTTAGTGTCTCTGGATCGAAAACGAAGACGCTGTGTGAGCCAGTAGCTTTTACCGAGCCTTCTCCTTCTACATCTATCTTGAATAATTCGCTTGCCCTGTGCCTCAAAACATAGTTTACGGGAGAAAATAGTCCTCTGCCCCTCTTCGTCAAAGAAAGCACTCTGAAATTATAAACGCTACGCGAACCTTCCTCCGAGGTTCCCTCGAAATATTCATCGACGATTTGACCTATTGGAGCTAAGATAGGTTTTCTTTCCCAGAGCTTAACAAGAACTGGTGTATCCCAGGCTACGCTCTGCATAGCTTGAAATGCTATGTTTCCCTCGGCCCCTCTTATTTCGCCGACGATTATATAGTTCGGTCTCTGCCTTAAAGCGGCTCTCAGTAGGTCGAACATCGTGACACTGCTTTCTGGTCTCCCGGTATCCCTCGTTAGCTCTCTAGTCCAATTCGGATGTGGGAATGTGACCTCGGAGGTATCCTCGATTGAAACTATCTTCGCATCTGGTTTTATGAAGGTGGAAATGGCATTCAACGTCGTTGTTTTCCCGCTAGCAGTTTCCCCACAGACGAAGGCACTCATCCCTTCCCTAAGCATCATCCAGATATAAGCAGCTATCCTAGCATCTATGGTTCCCCAATCAATTAGTTGGGTCACGCTTATAGGATACTTGGCAGTTCGCCTTATCGTGAAATTGCTTCCTCTCAGGCTAACCTCTGTTCCAAACACTATGTTTATTCTGCTCCCGTCCGGCAGAGTCGAATCAACTACTGGCTTAGCTGAGCTTATTGGCTTGCCGATCTTTTCTCCAAGCTTTATTATATATTCATCCAGCTCTTGGTCACTCGAAAATCCTGCATTCGACTCCATAGAGCCGAAGATCTTATGGACTACGAATATGTTTCCAACGCCACTGCATGTTATATCTTCTAAGTAAGGATCTCTGAGAAAGGGCTCTAGAATCCCTATGCCTACTTTGTCCCTTATCACGTGGTATTTGATTATATTAGCCTGGTCCTTTTTTACCAAGAGCTTCCCCTTGCTGATGGCCCTTTCCATTTGCTTATCGGATACTTCCTCTTCTTTCGTTTCCAAAATCTGGTCTAGAAGGAAAAGTAAGATCGCCTTCTTCTCCTCACTCGACCTAGGCGCTAGGTCTCCACTGATCTTGGTTGCGAGCAACTCATCTACTGCTTTTATCAGTTTTTGGCTCGGATGTGGGGGCTCTATGACTATATATCTGCTGTACCCATTGCTAGTAGAATAATTATGCACATGAACGAATATTCCATTTCCCAAAGGATAGATAATGCTATACCTTTTTCTCTTCCGGAGCTCACCGCTCAGCTTCTCCATGAATTCTGGTTTAGCGCCCTGTTCTTTCTCAATCTTTTCGATGTACTCCTGTAGATACTTTGGCCTGTCTCCAAAATTAAGCTCATTTTCTATCCTTTCTGATATTTCTGTTACTATATCCTCCAAGCTTTTCTTTCGACGAGAGATCTTTAAGAAGGACATAGGCTTTACGACCTCGCTAAAGCTATCGGGATAAGCTTCAAACCGAAGGCAGGGTCCACATCGAATGTGATAGTTGCGTCGAATGTCGATGGCGCTCCTTTTAGCTTCACTATTTCCATAACTTTGACGCTTCTCCCTCCTAAAGTGGCAACGCTTAGCCTGATATAACTATCAAATAACGCCTTCCCCCTAGTTGCAATTTTTTCTTCCATAGCACCAGGATGAACGGTGAAGACTAGCATCATCTCTTCTGAAGCAAGCATTCTCGCATGTGAAAAGAAGCCCAAAACATCTTCTTCCCCTAGTGGCGACACTATATGGGTAAGGGAATCTATGAGGACGAAGTTGAAGTTGTTTTTATTTTTCTCGATAAATGAAGATACCTTCTTTAGGATGAGCCTTTCTAGGATTCCGCCCCATCCTTCTTCGGATATCTGGAGAGAATATATTCTTAGCTTATCTCTTATCAGATAATCTCTTACGTCGTAGTTCAATGTCCTCATTTTCCTGAAATAGTCGGAAGAAGTAGTCTCTGTTGTAAATACCATCGCGCGGAGACCGGACTTGAGGGCTCCGTATAGGAACTGTTGAGCTACCACAGTCTTTGAGCTGCCATGTGGACCTTCTATGAGCATGAGATTTGGAAAAGGCAGCCCTCCCTGAAGCTTAACGTCCAGTTCCTCGTTGCCCGTTGACATAAGTTTCAAAGCTCAACCTCCTCCGATTATTTCATATGTTGTTACGAAGCCGTAAGAGTTCGTTATATCGATTCTAATATCCTTAGAATAGTCTACATTTGATGGAAGATATGCTACAATCAAGGCGGTTTGGCCAGGTGGGATGTAACCGCTGTAACCGTAAAGTGACCCATTGCTTGTTATTATACCCTTAACGGTCCAGTTTGTCCCATAGGAAAGTAGTTCGCCCTTTGTTGAGTTTAAGCTTGAATCCCAATAAATGATTAAAAAGTCGGTCGAGGGGAGGTTCCATAGGTCTAGAGAACCGGCGTTCTGCAGTTCTACGTAAAGGTTCCCCTCGGTCGCGTTAATGTATGCATTTTTTATGTAAATCGTGGCTCTTTCGAGTTCGACATTTTTATATATAATTTGTTCGAGAGAGCGTATAGATGTCGTATATGTTTTCATTATAACTGAAACAGAGGTAGCAACGGCTATGAAAACTACAGCAAGCACAATTACTCCGCTCATGGTGACGCTGAAACCCAATTGGCGTCACCCTCCTCTCACGAACTCTCCTCCTAAACCACTCGGCATAATTATCTTGAGCTGGTAAGGAGGGCTGATAGAGGTCGAGTTGAACAGCGCTATTATGATGGTTTCTCCGGTCTTCCAAGCGTCTCCTTGCTGCGTTTTATAGTAAGTCCAATGCCCAGGAGATGGATCGGACGAGTATGTATATAAAGTGGAACCTTGACCATAGGTTCCAAGATAAACATCCGTCATATTAGCAAAAGTAGGGGAAATGTCCATTGAACCTGTGTTTTTTACGTATATTATAAACGACTGATTTTGAGAATCATAATAAAAATCTATTATGGTAATCGAACTTTCCATGTTGTTAACATTGGAGTATATCATTTGTGAGATGCTGTTGTTAAGAGCGGATATTTTTGAAAGCATCGTAAATGCGAAGATCGTTGCAATAGTTACAGCAGCAATAGTCAGCAGCGCATGCGTTATCGTCGTTGACTCTCCCAATTGCTCTCCCCAGTTAAGCTTTTCCTTCTTTCTTTCGCATCTTTTCTAGGACAGAATCCAGAAATTCCTGCTCTATTTCTTCATCGGAAATTCCAAGCAGTTTTGAAATTATATACAAAGAGACAACTTGGTCTTCCAATGTAAGGCCGTTCTTTACGCTCTTGTCTGCCAGGGCATTAAGCTGCCTGAGCAGCTCTAGCTGTTTTTCTTCCGTCCAACCTAAAGTCTTCAACACAGCAATTTCGTCCTCTATAAGCTCACCAGGCATACTCTCTCTTAGCAAGTGCAAAGTCTTCAATGCTTTAAGCACTTTGCTTAAACTGAGCTTCTCCTTGACATGAGTTTCCGATTGTTGCGCGTAAATCTTTGTGGGTTTTTCGACTTTTACTGCATCCTGCTCGATTTCTTTATAAGACGATGAAGCTTCCTTAGATTCCTTCTGATCAATAGAAGCTTTATCCGCTCCTACGGGAATCTCTTTTTTTATGGATGAAAATGGTCCAGATATGTCCCCAAGAGTCGTCTTGAGCTCGGCCAAAGTGTCCTTAAGCGCTTCCAATATCTCCTTTAATTCGTCCTCTCTTCCTTCGCTCATTTGGTCTTTCACCTTGAACTTTTTAATTATAGGATAGATCAAGCCCCGGCATATGGGGCAGTTGCATACCCATTCGTATTTTTTGGGCCCACCCCCCTTCACCGCTGGTCATCTCTTACGTTGAAAACCGTTGCTATTGCCACCAAAGCTATATGGGCTGTGACAGTCCCAAGGATTACGCCGACTGCTGTTTCTAGATATTTCACAGTTCCATTGGCATATATCGAAGAGATTATCAGCCATACACTGAACGCAAACCCGCATAAAGATGATATAGTAACCGCAGTCAGTTCGCCCTTCCCGAGCTCAGGGGGCATATGCTTCACCTCTAAGTTTAAAAAAAAGTTTAGTGTGGTTTTTTCCTATGTTTATCCTAAGCTCACGGCCCCTGTTGGCAGGTTCGGCGGCATCGTCCTCTCTAAGGTCAGGGGCGCACCTTCAGGGGGCCTTATCTCTACACTGAGCTTACCATATGGAGGTAGGGCGTTGGCAGTACCTAAGTTTATCAATACAATTGCCTTCTCGCTGAATTCTAGCACGCTATCATAGTTTACATTCTTCAAGATGACAACGTAGGCCTGGGGAGATGATGGAGCTGTACTCCATATAGCATTCGCTATAGTGTTTGTCGAGAGGTCGGAAAGAGCACTGTCGCTGAACTTTGTTCCATTTGCATAATATAGGTACTGATCCGTTCCATTGTAGTACAGTATATTATTGTATATGTTCTCAAATGATGTCCCCCCTACTATTACCCCGATGGAAGTCCTCGATGGAGATAAGTCAACGGCAGAGACCCCTGCGGAAGTCTTTATTGGCACAGATACTTCCACAATATGCGTTGAATTGCTAATACCCAAGGCAGAACCGTCAACCTCTAGGGCCGTGCTTGCTTCACCTAGACCCTTCCCTATGACTTCTTTGCTCTTCTGAGTCGTGAACAGTCCCATGTTCAACGCAACGAATGCTAGCGCAGCAGCGACTATGACGAAGGCGATCAGCACTATAGCGGCCTCAATCCCTACTATACCCCTTTTCTTTTTCCCTTTCTCTCTTCCTTTTTCCATTCTCTCACCCGTTTTGTTTTTTGGCGATTAGCTTTCTCTTCTCTAAAAGAATTAAGAGTGAGCGGAGGCGGCTACTGACCGAGAGCTTTATGGCCCAGATGATCGTCGGCTGGCGGTCGCCGACTCCGCAGATCTATATACTTTATTAAATCGGTCAAATTTTTGGTGATGCGATGAGAAACAACGCTGAATACTTAAGTGCTCTGGTGGACGGGGAAATAGTGAAAGCCGTATATCTTGTAAAGGCTGAAGAAGGAGTAATCGCGTCATGGCCCCCCGAAGAGGGAGATTACGAGATAGAAACTATAGCGGATTTAACGGCTGTCCCTCAGAGAGATGGGTTATTCTTTGTAATTGGAGGCGACAGACTACATAGAAAGTACTTCGGTATAGTGATAAAGGATAGTATTTTGTTATTCAGGGTAGGGAAAGAAATGTACGCTGAGAAAATAGCTGAAAGGCTTAGTAAAACTTACCTATTGTTTAGACATAGGAACTATAGGAACTCAGGGGGAAATAAGCGCTAGAACAAGATTCGTGAGCAATAGAGTGAAGAAAACCGTGAAAGTTATTTTAGTTGAAGATATATTCAGGGCGAGATACCCTATAGCTAGACTAGCAAAAAATGCGGGGAGAAGCAGAGTTTCCCTTAGTCTCTTTATTCGCCATAGTTTGATCCTCAGTTTGATTTTAAATTTACTTATGGGATCTTCCTTGAGTTGCTGGTATTGGTGGGTCCTATAGTAAATACCCCAGCCTTCCTTTTCCAGTTTGTAAAAAGTTTTCCTTGTCAGTGGAGATGACTGCCTCTTAAAAATCCTCATAGGAGGGCGAGAATATGCGTCGAGGTAG
>JAEMPT010000060.1 GCA_022759165.1 Thermoprotei archaeon | reverse complement strand
ACAATTTCCCTTGAAACGAACATTACTGACCTCCTCCCCGCTCTAAAGGGCGAGGATTCCTGCTAGTGCGAAGAGGTTTGGGATTGCATTCCCTTTTTCCGAGGGTTCAATCCCGGGCCTGGTCTCCAGCCCATTACCCCTATCCAAATTGGGACTCGGGGTTATGCGTAGACCATCTATCATCGCCCTAGGCTCACAGATCTTAAACACTCATCACCGAGAATAACTGAATAGAGAAAATTTATAAGTTTTCTCTTCATTCCCGCCTTAAAAGGCGAGGCTTTCAGTTGTGAACCCAATTAGATGAGGGGAACCTTCGCCGTTCTGGACGGAGAGGAAGTCAGTCTTTTCCTTTAGAAGCCTAAGATTAGTTAAAAAGGAAGAAACAGCAGTCTCGCGCTAAGATTTATGTATTTAACAAGTCTATTATAACATAAATGTGGTTAGCATGGACTGGAAGGTACACAAGCTGAAAGAAGGCATATACATGATAACGATGGCCGATAAAGAGACGAGGTTCTTTGAAGCGTTGTGGGAAATACCTGAGGGGATTCAGTACAACGCATATTTACTATTTACAAATGACGGAAGTATTTTGTTCGATACGGGTCCCAAAGGAAGCCGAGGGTTCATGGAAGCTCTTTCCTCAGTTACTGACCCGAAGGATGTGAAGGCGCTCATCGTGCATCATATGGAGCCTGACCACTCAGGTTATATTAGAGAGCTTCTAGAAGTTAATCCGGAGATAAGGGTTATATCGCATCCAATATCATTTCGCCTGATGAATAGCTTTTATGGCATAACTCCCAGTTCTAAGACAGAAATCAGCGATGGTATGTCGATGGAAGTTGGAGGAGAAAGGCTAAGGTTCTTCTTAACCCCTTGGCTACATTGGCCTGAGACATTCGTAACATTCATTGAAGGCGTGAATGCTCTAACTACTGGGGACATCTTCGGTGCATATTCCATAAATGGAGATTTTTTGAAAAGTAGTGCTGGTTTGAGCGATCAATTCTACTTATGGAGCATGAAGAAATACTTCGTAAATGTGATTGGTGCATATAGAACTCATGTCGTCAATGCTATCAATAAAATAAAGAGGCTTGGGATTTATCCCGAGCTAATATTGCCTGCTCATGGCATAGCTTTCTATGGAAAAGATTCCCTTGAAAAGCTTCTATCGATTTATGAGAACTGGGCTTCGTGCTCAGAAAAAAACGAGGTAGTAATCGTTCTGACCTCGATGTACGGTTTTACAGAGGAAATTGCGCGGGAGGTTTCAGCTTTCCTCGAAGAGGTTTCCATAAAGCATAGAATTTTTAAATTTACTTCTAAGGGGAGAGATGAGTTTTCTGAAGCTATAGCGGCGATGCAGGATGCTCAGGGAATCATAATGATCTCTTCAACATATGAGAACAGCCCGCATCCGATTATAGAGTACTTGGCCGATCTGATGGAGAAAAAGCTATGCAAGGGAAAGAAATTGTTGCTCATTGGAACATATGCGTGGGGCAGTGGTTCTCTTGCTACACTTTCCAATAGGCTAACAAAGGCCGGATTTTCTATCTCCAAGATTATTCCTGTGAACTCAATGATGACCAAAAGCGACAGGGACAACATTAGAGAAGCCCTTCGAGAAATGTTTGAGCTCACTCGATCTTAATGTTAGACTTCACCTTAATTATGAGATTCAGAGAGGTCTTTTTTTCTGTATTGAGGTCTTTTAACCTGTGGTCAAGATCGTGTTAAAACCTGCTATCCTCCGATAGGAGGGCTGCAAGGGGTAAATATCTAAAAAATTTTTCTTTCCCGCTATAAATGCGAAGGTTTTTATAAAAATTTTCATAGAAGGCCTGTTTTCTTAAATATAAGGATTTTTAGAGGATCCAATGAAAAGGTGAAAGCGGCAGAGTAAGCTAAAGAGAAGAGAACAGCGGAGGCTGGTATTGGAGCTATTATTATCCCTGTTACTCCCAAAATTGCAAAGGTCAAGATGACCCCAACTACTGATATCATTAGCTCTCTCCCAGGCTTACTACTCCAAAACGACCTTCTCTCCCTAACGATGAGTACCCTGAATTGGCTTGTAAATACCATAATAAGCAAGATGAAGCTCTGCATTTTGTCTTGTTCAAAAGCGAACAGCTTCAAGCCAAGATATATCGATAAAAGGGCCTCAGCTAGCAGAGCCACTCCGATCACAGAGCTGGAAATCATGATGTTTTTTATGTTCCACTTGTTTGGGCTAAGAGATGGCTCTGCATTATCCGTGGAAAGAGACATAGTGGCGAAGTCGTTCGCAAATATCAGCAGGGCCATACCCATCAAAGTGAGAACGTCGTAGTGCAACAACATCAATCCTAAAACTAGAAGAAGAGTGAATTGTATAACCTTCGTGACTTTGTTGATTATCCATGTTAGCGCCCTCTGGTAAACCTCCCTGCTGAGCATTATGGCATCAACTATCCCCCTCAATCCAGACGTTAGGAGCACTATACCAGCAGAGCTCTTAGCGACATCAGTGGCGTTGCTGACCGCTATCCCTAGCTCAGCTTGCTTTAAGGCGGGAGCATCGTTCACTCCATCTCCGGTCATGCCAACCATATGACCCTTTTCCTGAAGTATTTTTACGATTTCGTATTTATCTTCAGGATACACCTCCGCTATAAAGTCCGCCTTTTCAACAGACTCCCTGGACTCTGCGTCACTTTTCCTTATCTCCTGCAATGAATACCCCACCTCGCCAATGCCTACTTTGACTGAGATTTCCCTTGCTATTGGAAAGCTGTCTCCAGTGAGCATTTTTGGTCTCACATAGAGCTCCTTAAGCTTTTTAATTAATGCGGGTGAGTCTGGCCTAGGCGGATCAGAAAGCGCGATCAATCCTGCAGCGACCATTCCTTTTCCTTCTTCGCCATAAGCAACAAGCAAAGTCTTTAGTCCTCTTTCAGCGAGCTTCTCAACGGTTGGTTCGAGTTCTTTGGGCACTTGACTGCAAAGGCGCTCAACTATCTGCGGTGCCCCTTTTACGATTTTCACTTTAAGCCCATTTATCTCAGCTAATCCTTCAGTCCTCTTGAGAGATGGATCAAACGGCTTAAACGATAGTTGCTTCCCCTTTTTTTGTACACCTAATTCCTTGGCCTTTTTGAAGATTGCGCTATCGATCGGATCCCCTGTGCTTTCCGCGCTAGCATAAAGAGCAAGTTCAATTACGTCCTTGTCGGTAAGCGAACCGAATGAGATAATTTCTGTAACCTCAAGTTCGCCCGTTGTAATTGTACCGGTTTTGTCTAGACAGAGAACGTCAACTGAAGCCGCGTCCTCAACAGCATCTAGCCTGGAAACGAGTACGCCTTTTTTCGCCAGCTCCCTTGCTCCCGCAGCCTGCATTATCGTCATAACTGCTGGGAGCGCTACAGGAACGCAGCCCATGAGAATAGCGACATCGAATGTTAGTATAGAAATTAAGCCATTTTTAAGGCCAGAAAGGTAAACGAATATACTAGCTATGACCATAACAATTAAGCCCATATACATGGAGTATTTTGTTACTGCGAGCATTACCTCCTGTTGATGAGATTTTGGCCTAGCTACCTTTACCAGTTCGGCCGTCCTCCCGAAATAGGTATTATTACCCGTATTCAATACCACACATTTGGCCCTCCCACCCTTGACTATGGAGCCCGAATAGAGAATGCCTCCCTTTGAGACCTCAACGGGGAGGCTTTCTCCTGTTAGAGCAGATTGGTCTACCGATGTATCTCCCTCTATTATTTTGCAGTCAGCGGGGACGATGTCGCCCAGCTCAACAATTAGAATGTCTCCTGGAACCACAAGCTTTGAGTCAATAAACTTTAGAACTCCGTTTCTAAATACCTTGGCCTTTGGAGCTAGCCTAGATTTGAGCGACTCGAGTACTTTTTTGCTAGACTGTTGATGCTTGAAGCCGATGACAGCATTTATCACTAGTAACGACGCTATTATGGCCGCCTCTGTCTTATGACCTATCGCGAGGGAAAGCAATATCGCTATTTCAAGGAGCCAGGGCATTGGTCCCCAAAATCTCTTTAAGAACTCTAATATGGGGTTTTCCTTTTTTTCCTCTACAGCATTCGGCCCGTATCTCCTCAGCCTCTCTTCAGCCTCCTCTTCTGTCAGCCCCTCAGTATTGGTTCCAAGCAACTCAAAGATTTCTTCTATAGGGATTTTTTCAAAATCTCTCGTTTGCTTGCTCATGCCGCTCAGCTCAAAACTCTCATCCTTAAAGAACTAAACGTCTCTTTTTTGTAGCTATAAATAGCGCTTTTAAGATTTTCAAAAAGTTAATTTATATTTTTAGGGATAGGTACGCATTTTCACCTGCTTTAAGAACCGGTCAATTTAACATAAATATTTGGTTAGGATTTTTCTGCTGTCAGTATAAATATGGCCCCCCCTAGCATATAATAGCATCTAGCTTTTTGAAAATTTTTTGCAAATAAGATGTATAGCTTTGTGGTTTCCAAGAACCTGAGGTATGTCCTCCTAAGCTCCGAATATCTCTTTATTCCTTCCCAGCCCATGAGCAACGCGCCGGCAAGCATTGGGAAAATCGATATGTATGGGCCTTCGAGAATTTTAGAATATATTCTCCTTCTTGGCCTACCTAGGTCCATTATTATCGCAAAACCTTTCGCCCTAAGCGCTTTTTTAAGCTCAAGAGTTGCCTTGTAATAATTTATAGCATCTCTGAATGAGAAGGAGAAGGTAGCCCCGACCAAAGATCCTTCTCTGAACGGTAATGCTTCGAAAACTCCCCTTACAAGCTCAAATTTGTTCTCGTTTTTCAACCTCCTTGCGGCTTCAGATAACATCGCTATGATGGGATCCATACCGATTATATATTCCTCCGGACCAGAAACATGCAGTAAGATCTCGGATGATGTGCCTGGGCCGCACCCTGCATCTAATATTACCCCACGCTTACCTTTGAATGCGGACTCTGCTACGTAGCTAAATTCTTTCCTCACATAGCTTAAAGTGCCCAAGCTCATAATCAAGTTAGCAAGATCATAGACACTGGTGAGCTTCTCTAATACCCGCACTATCCTAATCCATGGCTTTATGTCCCCGCCCTCATGAATTAATTCGGAAGACTGGGGCAAGGCTATTTCCTCACAATATACTTAGTCTCCAATCCACTGTCTTGGAGTTCTATGCCTAATTGCGCAAGAGATCTTCTTATCCCGTCTGCAAGGTCATAGATTCCTTTTTCTCTTAAGTTCTTCCTAACAGCAATCAAAAGCTCAATGAGCTGCCTGAATCGTTCATCGTCTCTTGAAGAGGGTTCCTCTTGCAGGACGAACCCGAATACATAGTTAGCTTCATTCAAAAACATCCAAAGTTGTATGGCAATGGCGAAGCTTTTCCCTTCCTTAACTTTTGAGTAGAAGATATCCGTGGCTTTCATGACGCTCCTGAAAGCTAGCGGAGTGTTGAAGTCTTCACTCATCGCTTCATGAAAGTCGTTGTGAAGCTTTTCTATCTCCCGCATGGTTGCTATATCTTTGTCCTCTAGCCTGAAGTCCTGTTGTGCTTCCTTGATAAGGTTCTTTAGCTCTCTGTAAGCTGTTGATATTCTTTGCTGGTTGGCTTCATACTGCTGGAGCGCATCCTCGTTGAATTCCAATTGGCTTCTATAATGAGAGCTCAGAACCCAAGTCCTTATGACTTCCGGACTCCACCGATCGAGGACCTCGTCAATGTATACCATGTTTCCGAGGCTCTTGCTCATCTTCTCCCCTTTTATTGTAAGCATTCCGGTATGCATCCAATACTTCACCCAAGGTCTCACCCCGAAAAGGGCCTCAGATTGAGCTTTTTCGTTTTCGTGGTGAGGGAAGATGAGATCTCCTCCACCCGCATGTATGTCTATCGGGATTCCTAGATATCTAGAAGACATGACGCTGCATTCTATATGCCATCCGGGCCTCCCTTCTCCCCAAGGGCTGCTCCAGTGTGGCTCTCCTTCCTTCATCTTCTTCCAAAGAGCAAAGTCAAAGGGGTTTCTCTTCTCTTTCAGCACATCCTCTTCCTGTCTCCAGCTTTCAATGCTCCTTCTACCAGAGAGCTCGCCATAATGTTCATATTTGGAAACATCAAAGTAAACGCTACCGTTAGATTCATACGCGTAGCCTTTTTCTATGAGTTTTTCAATTGCTTCAATTATTTCTCCTACGTGATAGGTCACCCTTGGCGAGACCGTCGGTTGTACTCCTAGCTTTTTGAGCACGTCGAGATAGCTTTTTATGTTTTTCTCTGCGACTTCGCTCCAGCTGATGCCGGTTTCTTGCGCTCTCTTAATTATCTTATCATCTATGTCGGTTATGTTTTGTACGTGAACTACATCGTATCCTCTGAGAATTAGGTATTTCTTCACTGCATCAAATGCTATATACGTTCTAGCGTGGCCGAGATGAGACCTGTCATATACTGTGGGACCACACACATACATCCTGACGATTCCAGGCAAAACCGTCTCAAAGTTTTCCAATTTCTTCGTAGCTGTATTGAACACCTTAATTTGCGGTAAGTTGCTCAACTTCTTGACCTCAGATTTTAACTAGAAAGAGAGATTTTTATTGTTTTATTCAATTTGCCTGTTGAGGCTGTCGAGGTAGAATTATCTTTTATCGTTGCCACCGGTTCAAAAAATTTAATACTATTCATAGGTAAGTTTTAGCTCACTTCTATGCTCATGCCGACGTATATTTGATTAAATTTCGAAGAAAATGCCCTTTGTAATGCACAAGAAGCGTTTAAGCCTGTGCAGTGTCCAGCATATATGCTCTCTATATTAAACGATGACAAAGCTTCTATTGTTTTGGAGATCCTCTCTTCAGAAGCTTGCGCCAAATGAAGTCCCCCCAATATGAACCTCACCGTTTCCTCCTTTGTAAGAGAAATCGCCTTCTTGACTATGTTTACAACTCCAGCATGACCGCAACCGGTCACTACTCCAATTCCCCTTTTCAATTTTATCACGAGCGCTATGTCATCCAAGATTTCATCATGAACGAGCCTCCCGTTGTTATCAATAAATTGATAGTTTTCTTCGACCTTTTCGAAACCACTGCTGCGCTCTATTTCTCCAGTAGTAAAAATGCCGGGTCCTATCTTCACGGGATCTCTTGATAATATCGGGTATCCTCCAAGTTTCCTTAGGTCAGAATAATCGCTGAAGGAGATTATTCCTACGGGTCGAATAAAGGGTTCTGCTATGAACACAGACTTGAGTGACTGCGGATGCATAACTATGGGTATTTGCTTTCCACCCGTATTCTCTAATACCTTTACTAGTCCACCTGTATGGTCCCAATGCCCATGCGTTATAATAATAGCATCTATGCTCTTAGGCTCTACTCCTAAGGCAGTCATATTGAATAGTAATGCATCGCCGTTCCAGCCGGTGTCTACAAGGATCTTTTTTAGCTGTCCTTTATACAAAGCTTCTACCAAATAAGATGCGCCGTGTTGTCCAAAAAGCTTACCGCGAAAGCCGACTAGATTGTCGGCTAGAACCGTTATCTTTACCTTATCAACGAATTCTTCTACCATGGAAATTTATCACCATTTAATTAAGTAATCGGTTATTAGGCCTCCCACTATAAAGGCAAGCTTCCAGTTTATTATGTAGATTTGGGATAGTATAGTTCCCCTTATGGTATCTATTGAACTGTCGCTATCCTTATGTTACTTTGACGCTCTTTACAGGGGTTTAATGTCTCTTAATGTTATTTATATGTAGCCTGATCTTAAAAGCCTTTCCGATTTTTAGCAGATTATGAGAAGAACGAATGTATTAATTGCTGATTTTCAACAAAATTTTCTCCTCTGAAATTTCTTCTAGTGAGAGCCCTGCGGGTTCTTTCAATTTCAATGAAAGCGCCGCACCTACAATTGAAATCCCGGCGAGGATGATCAAAACTTCTTTGATTCCTATCGTATCAAGAGCCATTGGCATAAGATACGTACTTACCGCAGCGCCCAGCTTTCCCATAGCAGAAGCTATTCCGTGCGCCGTTGACCTAAATTTTACTGGGAAAAGCTCTGCTGGAAGAACGAATGTTGTTTCGTTTGGTCCGAAGTTTATAAAGAAAAATGAAAGGCTATATAGGAAAAAGGTCAATTCTCTTGGAACAGTGAATCCTATAACTTTGCCTCCTTGGGAAACCATCGATAGAGAAACTACCAAATATATAGCGGCCATCGCGATGAATCCCTGAATTTGTATCCTTTTTCTCCCAAGTATATCCATAGTGAAGGCAGCAATGAAGTAACCGAATGCACCTACGAAGTAAGGAAGCCCTGCAGATAAAATCCTGGCATGGAGCGATGTGTCTGCGATCATGCTTGAAACTATAAACCCCGAGTATATTCCAGTACCATAAAAGGCTATGTCCATAAGGAACCATGCTAGCGAGGTTATAAGGAGTGGCTCCCAGAATTTTCTTAAAAAATCTTTGAAGTCCATATGCTTTTCTTCTATGTGCAAGAGACTCGAGAACTTTTTCTCTGCACCATCTTCATCGCCTAGGACCGTTCTCGTTGCCTTTAGAGCTTCGTCTTTCTTTTTTGCAACAAGCAGTGAGTATCTTGGGGTCTCAGGAATTTTTCTTCTAAAAAAGACGACAAAAAGAGGAGGCAATGCCCCGATGCCTAACAATATCCTCCATGAGGTCTCTGGACTTAGGAACGAAGTTAAGGCGTAGGCTGACATTACGGCAGTAATAGCTCCAAAACCCTGCATAGAAAAAACTAATCCTATGAGCTTTCCCCTGTCTTTGGCATTAGAATATTCACTCATTATCGTAGCACTTACAGGGTAGTCCCCGCCTATCCCAACCCCTAATAGTATCCTTGAAAAAAGAAGAGATTCAAAGTTCCAAGAGATCGAACTAAGAAAGGCTCCTATGATAAGTATTGCTAGTTCTGTACCATATATCTTCTTTCGACCGTATATGTCGGCTATCCTTCCAAAGATAAGTTGACCTGCTATTGCTGAAACTAGAGATGATGCGCCAATAGCGCGCATTTGACTCTGAGTAAGGTGGAAAGAAGTTGGCTCGCTTCCAGAAAGGATCAAGAGTACCACGCCTATGACGAACAGGTCATAGGCATCTGTGAAGAACCCTAAGCCTGAAACGATCATCACTTTAATATGACCTATAGTTAGCTTGGCCTTATCTAGTTCCTCGAAAGGGTTCCCCACGAGTAACCACGAAATTCGTTATTCTAGTCAGATTTATATACTTTTCTAAAAAAATTTTTAATTTATATATAAGATAAAAATTTATTGATATATTATATAGTCTTTGTACTAATTTTCAAAAAATTTACATTTTATGGGTACTAGGAAAACAGTGGTCATTCTAAAATCGATTGTGCGTCGTAGATTAATTACCAAAGTAGTTTACGAATGTATCCGCTTTGACAGAAAGAAAGGTTTTTAATATAAATAGATAAAAAAATTTTAATAA
>JAEMPT010000085.1 GCA_022759165.1 Thermoprotei archaeon | reverse complement strand
ACGAGAATTATATTGGCTGTACCACCGACGGAGATTAGATCAATATCGAGTTCCATTGGGCTCGAAGTTATATCCCAGCATGTTGATCCGATAACTGAAGGCACCGGCACAGGCTATGTTACACCTCAAATGGTGAAGGCCGCAGGCGGTAAGGGATCGTTGCTGAATCATAGCGAGAATAGGATGATCCTTTCTGACATAGAAACTGCTGTAGATAGGCTCAGGGAAATTGGTTTGTACTCAATAGCATGCGCCTCCTCCCCCAAGACAGCCGCTGCTGTATCTATCCTTTCTCCAGACATGATAGCGGTGGAGCCCCCTGAGCTCATCGGGACAGGTATAAGCGTTTCAAAGGCCAGGCCGGAGGTAATAAGGACATCGATCGACTTGATAAATAAAATAGGATCCAAGGCCCTACCTATATTAGTAGGCGCTGGGGTCTCTACTAGGGAAGACGTTGAAAAGGCGGTGGAGCTAGGAGCCTCCGGGGTCTTAGTTGCAAGCGCAGTTATGCGCTCCAATGAACCAGAAAAAATAATAGCAGAGTTGGCCGGGGGTCTAACTCGAAGGCTTTAAGCCTTTTTCTCTTCTAACTTCTTCAGCACCTGCGGTAATGTGGTGTATTCCATTTCTTCGGGACCCAGCCTATGTGGCATGAAGGGACCATGTCTCCTCATATAGTCTGCTATTACTTGCGCGGTTCTCCTGGTCTCATCGAAGGCCGGATCGTCGAATAGATCAGTTGGTCCTATGAGCTTTCCATCCTTTACATTGAAGCCGAGGGCTATTATTCTAGGCGGACCATCGAACCTCGTGCATCTGGCATCCCTCTGCGCAACAGGCATTAGAGGTCCAACGTGGCTCCCCCTCATCCAACCCGCAACGAGGTGAGGGAAGGAGAACGGCTCCAGCACTTCTCCTAATGCGGGGAAACCGCTTTGCGCCCTTGCAATAGCAACAGGGTCGTCCTTGCCCACATATTTTCCGGCTATGAGGTTCAGCCTCTCACTGCTCACAGCGGCAGCTATCTCTCCATCGGACTTTCTGAAGACCCTCTTTATCGTATACCTTCCTGTCGTCCCTATTAACGCGAGAATGTCGTATGATTCTTCCGGAGCGTTGAGGAAATATACCTTGTGCTCTATTAGGTCCCAAATCTCGAATTTGAATCCAGAGTGTAGCTTCGGATCTATAACTAGCCCAGCTGTGTTGAAGGGATCAGCGAATATTCTATAGAAGGGCAAATTGAATGCTCCCGGTTCCGTCTTGTCCGCCATGAACACAACGATGGGCTCGCTAGGTCTTTCCTCGAACTCTATCTCCGCAACTCCAGGGCCAAGACCCCTCACGTTGCCAGAGAAGGAGTCCGATAGAAGATCCTGCCCAGCGCCATATAGCCCAAGCTTCTTGGCGACCTTCGTTGCTTCCTTAAAAGCTTCCCACGCTAACTCATGAACATCTTTGCTATCTACCCCCTTGAAGTGAGTCATTATGAGTTCCAAATCATCCCCAACGTTAGTGACATAAAAGTCTTCAATTAACCCTCTGCTCTTCGCTTCACCTAAAACTCTCGTGGCGGTGGCCAAAAGGTCTGGGTGCACTACGTGGTGGCCTGCTAAACCACCAACATCTGCCTTTATTACACTAACCGTGACCTTCTTCTTGTCTGACAAAACTCGTCACCAAATGATTTTTACTGAAAGACTCGCTTTTAAAGCAAACGCTTGTACCATATCGCTGCGAGAAATTATAAAAATGTTTTTATATTCCCACAGAAAATCATGCAATTGACATAAAGGTGTTATGCATGAGTCTAATAAGGTTCGTATACAATATAGAGGAACCAAAGGAGTACTTCGTGTCAGCTCTGAGGGTCGAGCCACCCTCAAACATAAGAGATCCTTTCAAAGTAAGGCTTTTCCTATCTGATGGGAGCTCCTCAGAAATTGAGGCTGTGGTTATACGGATGAAGAAGGCCATGGTGGAGGGAGAAATAACTAAGAACTGCCTCTCCGTTAAAATAGGAGGAGAAGGTTGTTTGAGCAAGTTAGAGCTTTCTTTTCCTAGAGGCGCTCATGTGACGTTGGATAACGGGATACTCACAATAGAATGATTTCGTCAAAAATCGAAAAAAAACCATTTTTATTAGCGCAAACACTTTTAAACATAATCCGCAATAACATATTCGGCGATCGTCTTGACTAGAGTTTACACCAGAGAGGAATGCTACGAGTCCTGCTTATCCTATTACAGAACGCTATTCCTCTCAAGCGAAGGCGAGGCTTCAGAGATCTGCTCAGAGATCCTTCAGGCAAGCCCCGAAGAGATTATAGTTTTTAAGGGGAGATCCCTGAAGGAGCCCGCAACAGTATCTCACTGATCACCTTCTCAATAGCATCTCCGTCCATTCCTTCGAGAACCTTTGAAAGCGAGCTTCTCACCATGACCTCCAACGATTCTCGCTCATTCAGCCCTCTTGACTTCATATAGAATAGCACAATCTCTGGCAGGGGAGAAACCGAGGTCTCATGTGAAGCGCTAACAGCGAAGTCCCCTTCAACTTCCAGAGAGGGAACAGAATATGTCTTGGAACCGCTTCCGATTCTGTAAAATATACTGCTGAGCTTATTTTCACTCTCTATAGCTTCCCTCGTTACTTTCAGCTTTCCCCTGTGCACTAAAACTCCTCCGAAATTAAACCCGTTAACGAATATCGATGCATTGCTTCCTGGAGAGTTATTTGAGATGTTCGTCAAATGGTCAACCTTCTCTCCTTCCATTGCCATTAGAAACGAATTCATCTTTGCCGCACTTTTGGATCCGATGAGAGAGATCTCATCCGAGGCGAAGCTCGCGCCTCCCCCCAATAGAACGTTTCTCACCTCTACTTCGCTTGCTCCTCTGCCCGAGACCCTCAACCAAGATATGGGCAAACCTTCCCGCTCAAATACGCTTACTCTCCATATCCTTAACTTCGAGCCTTCACCGACGAAAGCTTCCATCGTCGTTATGGGGACGCCCGCGGAGGATCTGGCAGACGATATGAGCGCTATTTCGGCGCTAGACCCACGCCCAACATCGATCCTTATATGATGATGAGAGCTTCCAGCCTCAGGAGCCAGATATATTATCTCGACCCTCCTGTTCTCTCCGTCGTTAACTTTCAACTTGAGAGAACTCTTAAGCGACATCAGATGCTTAGCCAAGATCCTACCTTCGGTGACGGAGAAAAGATCCGCGCTGGGACTTTCCTCCTCTAAGGATCCCCTATAGCTTCCATCGGGGCGCAGCTCGACTAGCTCTGCCCCACGCAGCATCCTCTCATTTATAATGGGATTTGCGATGCCCACTGGTTCCCCCATACCACTTTCGTACTTCTCCCAGCTGCTATAGAACTTCAAAGTAGGACTGTCCCTAACCCTTTGGTATGGGACATCCTTTATGTCAGCCGACCTTTCTAGCATTATCCCATCCCCCCTAGCTTGGAGAACTCCAACTGAACGACTGAGTTCAACACAGAGGCCATCTCAAACGGAACATCTATTAAAACATCCTCCATGAATCCCAAAACCATGAGGCTCTTCGCCTCTCCCTCGCTCAGTCCCCTCGATCTCATATAGAAGAGCTGCTCCTCGCTGATTCTCCCTGTTCTTGCCTCGTGAGTTATCGAAGCCGTATCTTCCTCCACCTGATTATGAGGATATGTATAAGAAGAGCTGCTCCCATCTAGTATCAGGCTATCACAGCTGCTCGCTACAACCGCGTTCATCGCTCCCTTGTTTATCCTTACTAATCCCCTGTAGACATTCTTCCCGCCGTTGGCGCTTATGCTCTTACTGACCAATTTCGCTCTAGCGTTCTTGCCTATAGCTATGACCTTAGCCCCCGTGTCCTTAAGCTTCTTCCCATTGGATATCGTTATCGTATAAATCGAAGTGCTCGAGTCGTTTCCTTTCAATATAGTGCTAGGATAAACATACGTTACTTTGCTTCCAACGCTCCCCTCCAGCCATTCTACATAAGCACCCCCCTCGGCAACCGCCCGCTTATTATTGAAGTTTATCACATTACCGCTCCAATTCTGCAGAGTCACGAACTTCACCTTGCTTCCCTTATGAGCATATATCTCTACCATGCCATCATGGAAGCTATATCTCTTGTACATGGGGGCCGAACAACCCTCTATGAACTGCAGTTCGCTGCCCTCGTCCGCTATCAACAAAGTGTGCTCGAACTGCCCTTCGAGGGCGCTTGCCATGAAAAAGAACGCCTCGATAGGCTGAGGGATCCTCACTCCTTTAGGCACGTATACAAATACACCACCGCTCCAAAGGGCCGTGTGGAGAGCAGCGAATTTATGCTCCGCGTATGGGAAAACCTTCGAAAAATATTGCTTGACCATATCTGGATAGCGAATAACGGCTTCTTCCATTGGGACCATTATTACCTTCTTCTCCTCAAGCATCCTCTTAACTCCTAAATATACGGTCTCGCTCTCGAACTGGAAGCTAATACCAGCCAGCACTCTCTTTTCAGCTTCAGGTAGCTTAAGGCTCTCGTAGACCCTTCTAATGCCCTCTGGTATATCATCCCAACTCCTAGCTAGAGCGGCATCTGGCTTTAAATAATGGATAAGCTCATCCAAGTCAAGCTCATCTATCCCGCTAAGCCAGTTGGGAGCTGGTAGCTTATTATAAGATTCTAAGGCCTTTAGCCTCAGTCTGAGCATCCACTCCGGCTCCCTCTTTTCCCTGCTGATCTCCTCTACCAGCGACCTATCAACTTTCCCTCTTATCTCTATAGCCTTTTCATATCTCGGCGAGAAAGCAGCTGCTTCACTAGAAGAGGAAATGGTATCAAGCAACTCCGCTTTGCCTTCAACCTTCAACTCTCTTCGCCTCCAGTCCTTCTAACCAAGAGTAGCCTTCTTTCTCCACTCTCTCAGCGACTTCCAAGCCCCCCTCTACAACCACCTTCCCCCCGAATAAAATGGCGATCCTGTCGGGTCTCACCGCCGAGAAAAGCCTGGTATAGTGTGTTATCAAAAGAATCCCTCTCCCCTCCTTTCTAGCATCCTCAATGAAGCTTCCTACAGCCTTCAAGCCCTCAACATCTAGGCCACTGTCTGGTTCATCCATAAGCAAATATTTGGAACCGAGGATCATAGCCTGGGCTAGCTCTAGCCTCTTTCTCTCTCCTCCACTGAACCCGACATTTAGGTCTCTGAAGAGAAAGTCCTCGTTTAGCCCAGCAGCATACAAGGAAGATCTCATCTTCGAAAATAGTGAAGGATCCGTTACTTTCAAGAGATCGGTATAGGATCCCCTCCTCTTATTGTAGGCAGCTATCATAAGCGTGCTGAGCTTAACCCCAGGTATTTCCGGAGGCTGCTGAAAGAGAAGAAGGATCCCCCGTAAGGATCTCTCCTCTGGCGGTAGCCCCGTTATATCCTCACCATCGACGACTATCTTCCCTCTCTTTACGATTACGGAAGGACTTCCGGCCACCGCGTTTGCTAACGTGGTCTTTCCGCTCCCGTTTGGGCCCATAAGAGCTAACACTTCCCCCCTCTTCAACTCAATGTTAACTCCCCTGAGTACAGCCTTCCCTCCTATTTCTGCATAGAGGTCTTCTATCTGCAAGGTCAATGCATAAACACCCGGTAGATTACATCGGCGACACGGAAAATATTGATCCCGTATATATTGCCTCTGACCTTCTCCTCGCCCTAAATAGCAAGACCTTGAGTTGTAAATTCTAAACAATGCAAACAAGATCTTCCGCACAGAAGAGATCTAACATTCTGGAAAAATCAAAAGCTCAAGCGACTTGCCAAGACCTTTTTCTCCTCATTCGACCTCTTTCTTATTACCTCGACAGCTCCCTGCATTCCCAGCTTATTGAAGCAATCGATACAGACTGCTCTCGCCTTGTCTATCCTAACTAGGCAGTCCGGGCATATGCTCCTGCCGCATATTTGGCACCGCTCAACCGAGTGCTTCCTCCCACATCTTTCGCATAATGTTTCAGAGCACACTAGGCAGACCCCCCTCTCAAAATCGAAGCATTCTCTGCAGACATGCCTGCCGCATTTTTTGCAAGTTATCTCCGCCGGACGCCTGCCGCAAATCTCGCAGGCAGTAGATCCCGCCATGAAAATTACCCGAGCAGGCTGGAGAGAGCCTTCGGGTACTCCCTCAAGATCTTCATGCTGCTGCTCGCCCCCAAAATATCTGCGCCAGCCGCAAAAAGCAGCGCTGCCTGTATCCCCGTCCTTATGCCCCCAGAAGCCTTTATCCCATGCCCTTCGCCTATCGCCTTCCTTATGATGACAACATCCTCTACGCTGGCTCCTCTAGGCCCGAATCCTGTCGAGGTTTTCACGAAGTCTCCACCGGCCTCGGCAATTAAGGCTGAGACCTCTGAGATTAAATCTGGATTCAGGGAACCAGTCTCAATTATGAACTTTATTCCTACACCCAGATCATGGGCGAAGGAAGTGAGCTCGAATATCTCCTTCCTTAGATAATCTAATCTCCCTGATAGGGCGGCCATTATATTTATGACCACATCTACCTCAAACGCCCCATCGCTCACGGCGATCTCGATCTGCTTTTTCTTTAGCTCCATAGGATCATGCCCGAGCGGGAAGCTTATCACCGTCGCTATCTTCGCTTTAGTGATACCGCTGATCTCCTTCACGGCCCAGGGGGGTATAACGAGCGCCCGAAAACCGAAGCTTTCGGTCTCCTCCGCTGCCTTCATAAGGCCACTTACGCCCTCTTCTGGCTTAAGTGCGGTGTGGTCTATTTTTCTTGCTAACTCCTCCTGGGACCTCGGAACCCTTCCCAAATCTAGGATCATCCTTTTATTCCCCCTCCTTTCCTTTCTTGGACTCATGCCTCGCTATGTGCCTTATTAGGTCCAGCTCGCTGAAGAAGAGAGGGGAGGATTCGCTGTGGCCGCAAATTGGGCACGTTAGCCCCCCATCTCTAGTCTTCCTCGTTATGAACAGAGATCCATATATATCTACGATGAATTCTTCGCCTTCGCTCAACTCAAACTACCATAAAAACCTATTATTTTCCAATATAAACGGATTTCTCTCTTATCATTTGAAGGGCAATCCGCAGCTCCTCCGCATGCTTTGGAAAGGAGCTGGGGTCATGACCTAGGCCTATCCTTAGGAAGCCTGGGCTATCGAAGCACTCTCCGGGGTTAACTAGGATTCCCCTATCTTTGAAGAGCTCCCAGCTGATTTCTAAAGTGTCGTTGGTCCAAGGAACCCTTGCCCAAACAAACATCCCAGCCTCAGGCGGAACTATCTCGAGGACATCGCTAAGCTTGGAGGAAAAAGCATCGCTGTTCTTTTTGAGGATACTTCTCGATCTCTCCCTAAGCCTTTTTATGGAATCTGGCTTCAAAACTGTGGAGGCTATTTTGTCGCTCAGCACAGAGGGCGCTATGCTCGTGTAGTCCTTGAATGCCCAGGCTTTGTTCACTAAGCCTTTGTTCCCAGCGATCCACCCTATCCTGAGGCCAGGCATGCCATAGACCTTCGATAGCCCAGATATTGAGACAGCGACATCTTTGCCTATAATTTCTAGAGCGCTCTTTCTATCTCCATGAAGCTCTGAGCCCCAGTATACCTCATCGAAGATCAAGATCGTGCCAGATCTCCTCGCGGCATCTCCGAGCTCCTCCAGAGCATTTTCCTTCATCACCTTAGTTGTCGGGTTGTTAGGGTTGCACATGAAGAAGGCCTTAGGCCTCTTCTCCTCGATCAACCTTATAGCCTCTCCAACCGGGAACTCCCAGGAAGGGTGGGAGCGCATCAATTTAAGCATCTTCCCTCCTAGAAAAGGAGCTAGGCCAGGCAACTGCATATAGTTGGGAACATCTGTCCCATAGAGATAATTCTCGGAAACCGTCGTCAAAGCAGCTACGAGGTTTGCCTCCGCCGACCCATTGGTTATCAAGATTTCCTCCTCTTCAACCTCTCCGCCGTATAATTCGGAGATCCTTTCCCTTAGCTCCGGAGAACCCCTCGTCCAACCATAACCTATCTCTATCTCTCTAAGGCTTTCTATATTCAAGCCGAGCTCTTCCAGCTCATATAGCTTTAACGGGGAAACTCCGCTCTCGCTCATGTTAAGCTTAGCGTAGTTTTCATGGAGGCTCTGCCACCTCTCCAGGCAAAAGGCCCTAAGCCCCCTCCTGAGCTCGCCGGAAATTGCTTCCTTTATGTAGCCTAAATCTTCAGAAGGCAAATATTTCACCCCCATCTCATGCGATGATGAGAAAAAATAAACATGTTGTCACACGTAGATCTTCAATTTCAATTCCCAAGAGATAGCATAACGACATTGAAAGCGCGTGCTCAAGAAACAGAAGAAGCAGTCGTTATTTAGATTTCTCAAAATCTTCTCATAACTGTATAAAAGCATGCCCATCATGAAGCCTCGAGCGAGATCCGGGAGGACTTTGATGAGGCGATGAAAATGAATTTATTTTAATCGAAAACCTCGCTTTTCACGACGGGATGACAAAAGGATTTTAAAGTACTGGATAAATTAGCTATCTTCAAACTCTTCATGAGTAAGGATGTTAGAGATCTAAAGCAAGCATAAACACAGCCCGCAGGGTAATGAGCTCTAAGGGATAGGGGAACTATAAGTTCTCAAACGAGAGATGAGAATATAGGCGTAAAGCCTCTCCAAACGCTTGAAGCTTCATCTTTCATAATGAGGTGCTCAGAATCTGTATATAAGATAGGAAGTTAGCAATAAAGAAAAAGGCATAATGAGAAAATTAGAAACATCTATGAGTTGGAGACGCGCGATCCTCTTTTACAAAAGTAAAACAATTACTGGTTTTTTGCCAAATAACCTTTTAAACCTATCTCTATCATACGATTTATAAATCTATACAAAACAAAAAACTTATGTAACCTAAAGGTGAACTTGAATGGATGTAAATGCAAAGAAAGCACCGATCTTCCTTCTATTAGCTATCTCTCTAGCATCGACTGCCGTTTTCGCCAGCGTCTTCGTCTACTATCCAGTTAGCATAGCAGCGACGCCACAGGCACCTCCTATTATATTCTCAGCAGGAAGCAATTCCAATGCGAATGACTTAAGAGGACAACAAATAACAGTTTCAATTAGTCAAGCAAATACCAGCCTTTCAATAACTGTACACCCTACCTATCAGACAACTTATTATAAAAATATAACAGTAATTAACAACACGGATACAAGCAACCCATACTATATAGCATTTAGAGTAAATTCGGCTGCTTCCGATACGAATCTACAGAGCGCTAACCTTATAATAAAGGACTCAAGTGGAGGTACAGTAGCTACTATCGACTTAAAGTCTTCTACTACTAGCAACTGGTATCAGATACCAGCAGGTGCGCATTATTCCGTGGATCTAAATATAATATATTCGGCAGGATCCAATACATATAATCAAGCTCCCGGTAGCGGCTTCACAGCAAACCTTCAGCTGATCTACAGCCCACAGAACACTGAATCAGCACCTTAACCTGAGGTGTAGACGCGATTGCACTTAAAACCAACATTTTAACTGTTTTTTATAACTGAAAACCTCGCCGTTCACGGCGGGGATGGCAAAGAAGGCAAGAAAG
>JAEMPT010000108.1:3034-9771 GCA_022759165.1 Thermoprotei archaeon | reverse complement strand
TACGTGCCCCAACTGCTTTAGAAAGGTCAATATAGCCAAGTACAGGGTTGAGTAGGTATGTCCTCGGGTCATGAGGGAGTTCTAACCCTAACCATGAAGATGAGGGTTAGCCCCGAGCCCGCTTCGTACAAAGAGCTAATAGGCTTGATGAAAAGATATAAAGAAGCTCTAAACCACGCTATAAAAGTAGTAATTGAGAGCAAAGCTTTGAGTCTTGGCAAAGCCCATAGACTTCTATACAGCATCCTCAATGATAGGTACCGATTGCTGTCTAAAATCGCTCTGGATTAGCTACCTCAACTGCCCCTCAAATGAGGGATGTAATCCCGAACAGATGAGGGGAACCTATGAACCGCCCTTTAGGGCGGAGAGGAGGTCAGCTTTTAGCAAAGATTTTATTTTTTTCCATAAATAAAAATAGGAAACAGAATTATTATAAATTATTATAATTATTAAAGATCTAAGCATATCATAGATGGAAGTTCTTATATATTAAGAGCAATAAAAAAACACTACGAGGTGAAAATTTGACGGTAAAACTAGTGAAGGTAACACCAAAGGTTGAAAGATATCCAGAATACGAAGAGCTTGATTGGGTAATAGCCCACGGGCTTGGCGTAGATCACACCGCAGACATTACGTCGTTTTCGCAAACTATTGCTCAAGCCGGTTCAATAAAGGGAATTGAAACATATTACTACATGAGGTATGACGACAGCCCTGAAAGGAACTACATACCGATGGCGTTCTATACCGTCCTTGGAAAGCCAAAAGTTCCGGTTCTCCTACATGAAGAAGTTGAACCAGTAGGAGAGCTGTTCAAAGTGATTGCTGTGTTCAGTTCTAGCCTATTGCTACAGAAGACTGCGCAAAGAGCTTTGCTGTTTGATGGAGCTAAGAAGGATGCTATATTACTCGTGAATACCTCAATAACTACCGACGATGTTGTAAGGTTAGTGAAAAAGTATAATTTAGCGCAGGACTGGTTCGGGAAGGTCGTTACAATAAGTGCAGCAAAAATAGATTCCGCAATAGCTTACCCAATGCTAGGCGCCCTTGCCAGAGGGTGGGACAGAATAGACTTGGACTCCATATTGACAGCCCTAGACGTTCTCGGAAAAGAAAAGAAGAAGGAATCTGTTAGGAAGGGATACGAAGCAGCCAGCGTGAAAGAAGTCCACGTCCTCGCGGAGGAGACAGAGATGTTCAAGAAAATAAAGCGGGAAGTGGAGCTTCCAGAGTTTACAGGTGAGTTCTGGACCCCAGAAGTATACTATGCCTACCAAAAGGCAGCAGCAGAAGCTCAAACATATCCCTCGAGGATCGCAACTATGCCGCGTTGGGAAGTTCTCGCACCGGGCCTTATAGAGTTCGGGCCGCAGCCAGGCAAAAGAAACCTGGGGTTTACAACTCCGTGGAGATGGCAGAGACCTATAATTGATATGAACAAATGTACCGACTGCAAGCTCTGTCATTACTACTGTCCCGACGGTGCTATTGACTTTGCCCCAATCAAAGTTGACTATGACTACTGCAAAGGATGCGGGACATGTGAAAAGGTATGTCCCGTTAAGGCGATAAAGATGGTTCCAGAGATCGAATACCTCGAAGGCCTGAGGGACGAAGAAGTCCTCAGGAGATTCGAGCAAAGGGAGTACGGATTCTGAGGTGATATGAATGTCCGCAATTAAACCCATCCCTCCAGTAGCAATTGAAAAACCGAAGGCAAAAGTATGGAACGGAGCAAGAGCTATAGCCGAAGCAGTTAAGGTAGCAGATGTGGATGTGATCGCCGCCTATCCTATCAGGCCATATACGGGCATAATGAACTCCTTGGCCTCAATGATAGCAAACGGAGAGTTCACAGCTGATATAATTGTGGCCGACTCGGAGCACAGCCAGTTCGAGGTAGTTAAGCATGCTTCTGCTGTAGGAGCGAGGGTATTCGCAGGAAGCAGCGGCGTTGGACTAGCGTTCGCCGCGGAACCAATAATAGTGACAGCTCTCAGCCAGCTTCCAGTTGTTGCGGCGATCGGTACAAGGGCATTGGATGACCCAGGGAACTTCGGAATGGAGTGGTCAGATGCGTTGATGTTCAGGGACTTCGGCTGGCTCATATCATGGGCGAAGACTGTTCAAGAAGCTGCCGATATGACCCTAGTAGCTTATAGGGTCGCGGAAGACAGAAGAGTGCTGTTGCCTCATTTCATAGCGCTAGATGGTGCCGCGATAACCCACGTTGCCACTCCTGTAGTGCCGGTGACTAAACAGCAGGCAACCGAATTCCTGCCTCCTTATAGGCCCCCCTATAGAATTGATCCACAAGACGGTCCTGTGACTAAGGCGCAGCATATAGCACCATCTCTGATAGGACCTGAACAAAGAAAAACGATCGATGTAGCACAGAAGAGGTCGAAGCAAGTTATAGCTGAAGCATGGAAGGACTTTGCCA
Organism: Thermoprotei archaeon; assembly: GCA_022759165.1. GTDB lineage: Archaea > Thermoproteota > Thermoprotei_A > Sulfolobales > Fervidicoccaceae > ARK-14. The sequence continues at coordinate 7,319 of JAEMPT010000108.1, read as the reverse complement.
AATACACGGGAAGAGAATATCCGCCCTTCTTAGAGACAATAGGCATGGAAGATGCAGAATTCGCACTGATAGGAATGGGTGCCTATATGAAAGACATAGAGCTGGTGGCTTCTAGGCTGAGAAGCAAGGGATACAAGGTCGGGACGGTCAGGCTAAGGTATGTTAGACCGTTCCCTGCCGAAGAACTTATAAATGCGCTCGGAGGAGTGAAAGCAGCGGGCGTTATCGAATTCGGTTATTCCTTCGGCTCTCCATTCGGCACAGGATCACTTTACCACGAAGTGGCAACATCGCTATATGAGGCTGATACTAAGCCAACCCTTCTGGACTTCCTATTCCTAGGAGGGAGAGAACCAACGGTGGAGCACTTCACACAACTCGCTGAAAAGGTCATCGAATCCGCGCACAAGAAACCTCAGAAGAAGACTTATTGGCTAACACTAAGGGGTGAGGATATATGAGCAGCCAGGTCGCGTTTAAAAATATAAAGGAAATACCACCGGTAGACTACTACACTTCCGGAAGAAGGACTTGCGCAGGTTGCGGGCCAGCAATAGGCTACAGGTTAATATCGAAAGCAGCAGGTCCCAACACTATATTCATAGGCCCTACCGGATGCATGTATGTCGCTAATGCCCATCAGTTCCTGACATCGCCATACGCAGTCCCATGGCATCATACTCAGCTAGGAGGAGGCGGTGCCGCCGCCATAGGAGTCGCCTCTGCCCTCAGAACGTTGATGCTAAAGGGTAAAAGGAAGCTTGAGGACATCAACGTTGTAGTCATGGGCGGAGACGGTGCTATGGCTGATATAGGCTTCTCAGGGCTCTCTATGGGGCTCTCTTATGACTATCAGAGGCTACTTTACATAATATACGACAACGAAGCTTACATGAATACCGGTGTCCAAGCTTCAAGCACTACTCCATGGGGTGCGACAACGACATTCACTCCAGCAGGCAAAGTAAAGCCGATCGGTAATACCAGGCTAAAGAAAAACATGGCTCTCGTAGCAGCTGCGCATCCGAAAGTTAAGTATGTAGCGACAGCAACGCTGTGGCCTCCGCTAGACCTTATGAACAAAGTGCACAGAGCACTGAATGCTGGAGGTCCCACATTGATACATGTATTATTGCCTTGTCCGAAGGGATGGTTCACCGATCCAAGCGCTACAGTTGATCTATCCAGGCTAGCAGTTGAAACCGGAATGTGGGTACTATGGGAAAGCATCGAGGGACAATTCAAGCTGAACTACAAGCCTAAGCCGAGAAAACACGTGAGGGAATATCTGGCACCACAGGGCAGATTCAGTCACCTGAAAGATGAGGATATGGAGAAGATCGATAAGATGATCGAAGAGGAATGGAAGTTCTGGGAAGAATCAGCCAAGCTAGGCAGATTAGTAGTTCCATATTAAAAAAGTTTAAAAAATTTTTCCATTTTTATAAATGGAAAAATTTTTTCCCTCATTCATAAAGAAAAGTAATGTTAATAAAAAAGAAAAAAGGTGGTTCAATTGGATGTGACAAAAACGAAGCAAAGGTGGGTCATTCTTGTAGGAGCCATAATTGTGATGATGTTCATATCAATATACCAATATTCTTGGTCGCTGTTTGCTTCGGGTCTAAATTCTGACTTAAAATGGTCGATGACTACTATACAGATGGCGTTCACGCTATATACTTACGCAGCTACGTTTATACAACCGTTCTCAGGCTACTTTGCCGATAAATTTGGGCCTAGGACCATAGCTATCCTTGGCGGATTGCTTGTAGCGGCAGGTTTCCTGCTTTGCTCGACCATTACTTCTCCCATACAGCTATACTTATACTATACTTTAGGCTCTATAGGGGTAGGCATGCTTTATGGGATTTCTGCAGCAACTGCTGTGAAGTGGTTCCCCGATAGGCGTGGACTTGCGACCGGCTTAGTTACCTTCGGCTTCGGAGCCGGAACGGCTATTTTCAATCTGCCATTCCAAGCATGGATCACGAACAATGGGGTTAAGACTGCATTCCTATATGTTGGAATACTAATGCTGATATTCATTATGCCGTTCACGTTCTTTTACAAGTACCCGGAGTTTGTAGCAAAGCAGCAGCAGAAGGCCGGAGAAAAGAAGGAGGAACAAAAAGGTCCGGACACAACCAACTGGAAATGGTATGAAATGCTAAAGACGCCGCAATGGTGGGTCATCTACATATCTTTCACTATAGTAGCCGCTATAGCTCTTCTCTTCGGCGCACAGGTAAAGCCGATGGCTAAAGAAAACAAGATACCAGCAGCTGTGCTGAACGTCGTTTTGGTAGCTTACCCACTTGCCAACGGATTCAGCAGGATAATAGGAGGGTGGGTATCTGACTTCATTAAGAACAGGCAGATGACTGGAATGATATTCTACGCCTTGGCAGGACTATTCATGATAGCTTTAGGTTTAACGGCCAAGAACCCGACGGGATTCGCGACTTTCGTCGTCCTATCGATGCTCTTTGCGGGGTACGTCTTCGCCTTCAACCCTACCGTAATTGGAGACTTCTATGGCCCTAGATACTCCACGACAAACTATGGTATAACGTATACAGCGAAATCATGGGGAGGGCTGATATCCGGTTATATCACTGCATGGTTATTGGTGACTTTCGGAAGCTATACCTATTCGATAATGGGCCTTGGGATAGGTGCTTTGATAGCTGCTATATTGGTTTCACCTTGGGTACTCAAGAAGCCGAAGAAGAAATTGCCAGCCTCAACAGAATCGCCATCGCCCGCTCAGAAATAATTTAAATTAAAATTAAAATTTTTTTTAATTCTTTTAAATTAGTTTCAACCTCTTCGAAGTTTTTGTCTTAGTGGGATGGAAGAAACAATTTTAGAAAAAGCCTTGCCTTTCAAGGAGGAGGTTAGAGTAAGGAATTGAGAGGTAGATTTCACATGAGAGTGCTTGTAGCGGGTGGATTAGGGTTCCTAGGGAAAGAAGTTTCAAGATACCTTGCTAACAAAGGTTACGATGTGATCGTGGTGGACCCTGCTGCCGAAGGTTCCTACCAAGAAAATTTTATGACGATAAAGGGTACAATCAACAACCCTAATATCCTAAGAGACATAGGAAAAGTAGACTTCATTGTGCATTCTGCCTGGGACTTCACCGAAGATTTGGGAAAAAGCATAAGTGAAAATCTGATCGGGTCGGCTAATCTTTGCGAATGGGCTGCCAGCTTAGGAGTAAAGAAGTTCGTATTTTATAGCAGCAGTGTGATATACGGCATCCCAATAAGAATACCTATCACCGAAGATCATCCGCTTCTCGTGGAAAAGTCAAGAGCTCCTCTTCATGCTTTAATTAAATTATATGTAGAGAAGCTTCTTTTCTATTATTACTATCAAAAGTCGCTACCAATAACTATATTCAGAATTTGGTGGAGCTATAGCGATTATAGAGCCCCAGGAAGGACATACAGAGACATACTTTCGAAAGTAAAACGAGGTGAAAAGATCGAAGTTCCTATGAACGCAGGAGGGAGCATTGTTTACACCGGAGATCTTGCGGAGGCCACCGAGACAGCTTTTTATAAGGATGAAGCCGTAGGAGAAATATTCAACATTTCTAGTTTCTATTTAAAATGGGTTGATGTACTTAAAAAAATAGCAATGAAATTTGGTTCTAGCTCTGAAATCTCCGAAGTTGAGGGAGAATGGAAAGGCCCGGGGTTTCTTGAGGGAAGCTGGCTGCTAGATGATTCCAAATTGAGGAATAAGCTTGGGCTGAGCTTTAATTCTATTGAAAGGGAGAATCGATTCATAGAAGTTTCGCAGAGAATGTTGAACCTTTTATGATAGGATGCTAAACAGAGTGCTTCGTTATCTGAAAGACTCTTATATATCGCAGCTTTATTTCTATCAATAACTGAAAATCTTGTCCTTTGAAGCAGGGAAGAGGTCAGCCAATCTTCTGCTCTCTTATATGCGGAGAGCGAAGGAAAAGAAAAACGAGATAAAGCTCTCGTTCAAATGCAGGATTTACCCAACTAGAGAAGCGGAAGAAAGAATACTGAAAGTAATGCAAGTTGAGGCCGAGGCACAATATCCTTCTGGATGCAATAAATAAGGCGAGAAAAGAAGGAAAGAAAATAACACCCAAGAACACACCGATATTTTGGAAAACTTGAAAGTTGAAGTAAAGTAACTAGTTTACTCCAAAGCTCTTCAGATAATGAACAACCTCTGAAAGCGTGTATAGTAAGTTTCCTGGAAGAATAAAGGAATCCTCACCGCGAGATGAGGATGC
>JAEMPT010000108.1:0-2934 GCA_022759165.1 Thermoprotei archaeon | reverse complement strand
TGTATAGTAAGTTTCCTGGAAGAATAAAGGAATCCTCACCGCGAGATGAGGATGCCCCGTTCATAGGAGCGGGTTAGTTCACAATCTTATTAGCCAATTGTTAGAATATGTATTAAAGATTGAAAGCGAGGATGGAAAACAAGAAGTCGGTCAATGGTGTTGTTAAATCAAAGTATAGTTACCAGATGAATTCTTCTAAGATGGGAGGTTAACGATGCTTACTAGAGATACAAATATATTTGATCAACTTCACCCGAAGCTGAGGCAAGTTTTAGAGAAGTACGGTTATTCATCACCTACGCCTATACAAAAGAAGGCAATCCCAAAGATCTTGGAAGGGAAGAATGTGATAATATCTGCGCCAACAGGGAGCGGAAAAACGGAAGCTGCTTTACTACCTGTTTTCTCTAAAATGTTGGAACACGATGACAAAACTGATCATCCGCAGTTAGTATACATTACGCCTATGAGAGCCTTAAATAGAGACATTTACGTTAGGATGCGTCAGATATCAGATGAACTAGGGCTCAACAGTATAGTAAGACACGGCGATTCATCAAAGAGAGAGAGAAGAAGCTTTATAGAGGGAAGCTACCGCTGGTTCATTACTACACCTGAGAGCTTTTCTATGATAATTACTCACCCAGCTTCAAGAAATTTGCTCGCGGACATCAGATGGGTTATAGTGGATGAGGTCCATGAGATGATAGAGAGCGAGAGAGGTGCTATGCTAGCAGTGGCTCTAGAGAGGCTTAGAAGAAAGGCTAGAGGGTTTCAATTCATTGCTCTCTCTGCTACAATTCCCACGGTAGATTTAGTGAGAAAGCTGTTCAACTGTCCCAATTGCATTGATGTCCGTGAAACTGAAAAAAAAGCTATGGAGATAGGAGTTTATTCAATTCCGTTTAAGGAAGGGACTTCGTCTGATGAAGATAGGATACGGAAAATTATAGAAGGAATGGCAAAGCTCATAGAGAGATCTAAGAACGCGATCATTTTTACAAATACGAGAGATACCGCCGAGTTCCTCGCTTATAAGTTCAGGGAAAACGGTTATACGGGTATTGAGGTCCACCACGGCAGCCTTTCCATAGAAGCTAGAACTGAGGCTGAAAAAAAACTGAAGAACGGTTCACTAAAAGCCGTTATTGCGACATCTAGCCTAGAGCTTGGTATAGACATAGGCACAGTCGATCTTGTCATCCAATACAATTCCCCAAGGCAAGTTCTTCGTCTTTCCCAGAGGATAGGGAGAAGCGGGCACAGCTTGGGGGGAACTTCAAGGGGGATAATTTTTTCCCCGCATGATATAGGAGACATGTTAGAGTCAGCGGTTATAGCACGAAGGGCACTACTTGGGATCTACGAGGATATATCCATCCCAATGGTACCGATTGATGTAGCTCTCCATCAGGCTGTAGGAGTGGTTCTTGGGGGAGAGGCGAAAAGTAAGGAGGAGATCTATGAAATCATCAGGAAAGTATATCCTTTTAAGTCAATGGAGAACGAAAAAATGGAAAAGATACTCGAGTTCGCTTCGAGCATGAAACTCCTCTTCACTAGGGATAACGGTGAAGTAGTTCCGGGTCAGAGAGCGAGGGAATACTACTACTCAACGACAATGATCCCTGACACAAGAAAGGTAGCTGTTTTTTCGGTCAATGGAGAAAGGATAGGGACCTTGGATGCTGAGTTCGTATTTTCTAAGCTAGAGGAGGAAACAGCCTTCATCTTAAAGGGGAGAGAGTGGAAGGTTGTGAGCATAGATGACGATAGAGTGGTGGTCGAGGAAGTTGAGGAGCACAGAGGTCTTCCACCATCATGGATGGGAGATCTCATTCCTGTTTCGAGAGAAGTTTCGAGAGAAGCTGTGGCATTATTGCGAAGGATCTGCCTTGGAGAAGGCTACGCCCAACTCTCAAAAGAATACTCGTCTTTAACTGAAACGATATATGAAAATGTTAGGGTTGTTTGTGAAGAGCAGCGGAAAAATGGCTTTTCTCTCCCTCACCACGAGCATATTCTTATAGAAAGCAACGACGACGAAAGCCTACTTGTGATTCACGTACCTCTTGGCTCTAGAGGTAACTTCACGCTTGCCATGCTACTGAGCAAATATTTAGCATCCCGCACAGGAAAGAGGATTTCTGTTCAGAGCGACGCGTATAAGCTTTTCATCGATGCTAGCGCGGGGATTAGATTGGTTGATATAGAAGAATCCATTTATGGTTTAGCGTCGCTCAGCGAGGAAGAGCTTCGAGAAATGCTCAGTACTGCGGTGAAAGCATCAAACGCCTTCACATATAGGCTCATACAGGTGGCGAGGAAGATGGGCGCTCTAAGCGAAGACTACAGTCTGAAGGATTCCAAGAAAGTCCTCAGATATTATAAAGATACATTGATAGGAGAAGAGGCCTTGAGTGAGCTCATCTTCGAAAAAACCGACTTAAACTCTGTTATGAAAATGCTGAATAGGCTGAGAGAACGTAAGATAAAAGTATTCAAACAGGAGAAAAAAGGGTTGAGCCCAATTACGCTTTATACGGTTAGAGGAGAACATCCTATTTCTTATTCAATGGATGCTTTACCGCAGGAGTTGGCGATAAGCGTCCTCGAGAAGAGGGTTATGGAAAAAGAAGTGCTCCTAAAATGCCTCAGTTGCGGTTATGAAAAAAAGTCAAAGATAAAGGATCTTCCCGATATAATAAGGTGCGAAAGATGCGGCTCTAGGGCCGTAGCCCCACTTCCATTATCAAATTCAGCATTTCTTCAAGCGGTGCGAGCAGGGATTTCTGGCAAACGACTTACTGGAAAAGATAAAGAATATTATGAAGACGCCGTCAAAAGGGCGAACCTGGTAATATCTCACGGTAAAAACGCCGTGATCGCTTTAACGCCTTACGGCATTGGACCAAGGGCAGCCTCAAAGGCTCT
>JAEMPT010000056.1 GCA_022759165.1 Thermoprotei archaeon | reverse complement strand
TCTGAGATGAATTTTATTATTATCTTTGAGAGGTATGGCTTGGAGTCGTCCCAGTAGTTGTCGTTTCTAACGAGCTCGATGTAGCTCCCCTTCACCCATGAGCTCAGCTTGTAAGGGCCTGAGCCAACCGGGTTCGTAAGGAAAGAGCTCTTCAGGAAGTCCTGTCCTTCCAATATATGCTTGGGAAGTATAGCAGTCGTATCCTTAGCGGCGAAAAGCTGAAGCTGAACACCAGGCAGGAACTTCGATGGCTTTATCATGATCGCCGTTGAATTTAGTATGGTGACGGTTGTATTTCCGAAATATAGAGAGCCATAGTTAGTATACTGGGGGACTATGTTCTCGAAGGTGAACTTGACGTCATCCGCTGTTACCGGCTTTCCATCGTGCCATATAGCGTTTGTCCTAAGTTTGAATACGTAGCAGCCGCATGTAGAGTTGACGTAGTAGCTCTCAGCAAGCCCGGGGACTAAGTTCAGGTTGCTATCGAACCTGAGCAATGTATCATATATCTGGGCCTCTACAAGTCCAGCATAAAGAGCGCTGTTCATCGCCAAGCTCGTTGGCTCTGATGGAACGGCAATAACTAGTGTTCCCCCGACTTGTATAGCTCCAGCAGCGGGAGCTATAAACAGCAGGAAGAGGAATACCGACATTAATGAGATTTTAGCTATATTCATAGCTGTTCCTTCTTTCATGCTACCATCCCTAACAAAAGTTTTAGAGTGGTTTAACCGTATTAAGATAAACTTATAAAAATATCTTCTCAGTTAGTAGGAAAAAAAGAAGGATCTAAATAATTGATAATTATTTAACATAATATCTAAGAAAATATAGTAGGTTTTATTAGGAATAACACTTTTAAACCATATCCGCAAACCATTTTCTCGACCTTCGGCCGAAAATGCTTCTACGGTATAGAGAGGTTAGAATGAGCGATCCTATCTTGCGAATAGAAAACCTGAGCTTGAGCTACTTAGTAGGGGATACAAAGTTCAGAGCGTTGAAGAGCGTAAGTATGAGTGTTCCAAGGGGATCGGTTGTAGCATTAGTGGGAGAGAGCGGCTCAGGTAAGACGACGCTAATTAGAAGCATCATGAGGGTATTGCCAAAACAGGCAGTTATAGAAGAAGGTAAAATATACTTCGAGGGTAAGGACCTCCTGAGCCTAAATGAAGAGGATATGCTGAAGATAAGAGGGAAAAAGATCTCAATGGTTTTTCAGGATCCCATCAGCCACCTCAATCCCGTTATGAGCGTAAAGGAGCAATTGATTGAATCGATTGAACTCCATAGAGGTTTAAAGGGAAAAGAGGCGGAGAATGAAGCTCTTAGGCTATTGTCCTTGATGAGATTGAAGGATCCACAGAGGGTTTTGAACCTGTTTCCACATCAGCTAAGCGGGGGTATGGCGCAGAGGGTTCTTATAGCGATGGCCCTTGCCAGCAATCCCTCTCTTCTAATAGCAGATGAGCCCACCTCAGCATTGGACCCAACGGTTCAAATAAGGATACTATCGTTGTTGAAGGAAATACACGAAAATGAGAACCTGACGATCCTCCTAATAACGCATGATCTCTCCGTTGTCGCTTACATCGCGGACTTCGTATACGTGATTTACGGCGGTAGAATTATGGAGTATGGGGATGTACATAGGATATTCGGAAGGCCTCTCCATCCATACACTAAGGATCTCCTCTTAAGCCTTTCTGGGAGGAGCTTTAGTGAGCCGAAAAAGAGCGGAACGCTCTTGGAAGATGCTTGCCCTTTTGCCCCGAGATGCCCTCAGGCAATTGAAGCCTGCTTCAAGCAGTTTCCCAAATATGTAAATCTTAACGGAGGAGTTGTTGCTTGCCATTCAGTGAATGTTGGTAGGGATGACACATGAAGGAAGAGTACCCCTTAGTTGAGGCCAAAAAATTGAAGAAATACTTCAGGGAAACTTCGCTCCTCGGTAAAGTTATCAAGACGACGAAAGCAGTTGACGATGTTTCGTTTTCCATCGGGAGGAGAGAAAAGTTCTGCATAGTGGGAGAGAGCGGCTCTGGGAAAACAACGCTGGCCAGAATATTAGCGGGTCTACTTGACTACGACGAAGGGGAACTTTTCCTAGACGGAGAAAGATATAAGGATCTGCTTGAAAAAGACAGGAAGGGATTTCGCAGAAAGGTGCAAATTATATTTCAAGACCCATATTCTTCGATAAACCCAAGGAAAAGCGTTAGAGAGTTTCTAGAAAGGCCCCTCAAACTACATGGAATAAGCTTTTCCAGGTCAGACCTCTTGAATATCCTCGAATCCGTTGGGTTAAGCCCTGCGGAGGAAATAATGAACAGGATGCCATGGGAGCTCAGTGGTGGACAGAGGCAAAGGCTTTTCATTGCGAGAGCCATATCTCTGAACCCAGAACTTCTCATAGCAGATGAGCCTGTCTCAATGTTGGACGTCACAGTTAGGGCCCAAATACTTTCCCTAATGAACAGACTATACGAGGATAGAGGGATGTCAATCGTGCTAATCTCGCATGATATGCTGACGGTGAATGTTTTCTGCGACAGAGTGGCAGTCATGTATCTTGGCAAATTCGTTGAGATAGGAAAGGCTCGTGACGTCTATTCTTCCCCTATACATCCTTACTCGGAGCTGCTTGTAAAGTCAACACTTAAGCCTGACCCAGGAATAAGAGGGAAGGTAGACCTTCCTGAAAAGGAAGAGCTAGGGTCAATCCCAGCAGTAGGGTGTCGTTTCCAGCCGAGATGTATATATTCAGTTCAAAGGTGCGCGCTAGAAGAGCCGATTCTCAGAGAAGTATCGCAGGGGAGATCTGTAGCTTGCCATGTAAAGGGGGTGAGCAGAAGTTGAAGAAATTTGTGACGTTTGTATTTAAGAGGTTATTGGCAGCGATCCTCGTCATAGTAGCCGTGGCGCTAATTTCATTTTTCGTGATAAATCTGGCACCTGGGAACCCCGCTGTGATGTTAGCAGGTGAAGCTGCCTCACCTGAATATATAAAAGAAATTGAAAAGGCCTATGGCTTCGATAAGCCCATTGAAGAGAGGCTCTTCATCTACCTGCACCACCTTTTCTTAGGAGACTGGGGCTATTCCACATATTATCAAGCACCAGTTCTCAAGGCCATACTCCAGAGGCTTCCAGCCACATTGCTCTTGATGCTCACAGCGCTGGCAATAGCTATAGCACTTGGTATATATCTGGGGGCTGTGACTTCTAGTAGGGCTTTTTCAAAATTTGATGCTTTAGTCAATTACGTTAGCTTAACGTTCTATTCGTTTCCCGCTTATTGGCTGGCACTGATGCTTATCTTGATATTCTCCCTTTACATACCTGCTTTCCCGACAGGAGGTATGATGGATATTGGTATTGAGGGCGCGGTTCAAAAGGTCCTGAACGTAATATGGCACATGGTTCTTCCTGTCACTACGCTTTCGCTCATTTTTATGGCATCCTATCTTAGGCTTACCAGGCAGGTGATGATCGACGTGCTGTCCTCCAACTTTATATTCACAGCAATAGCCAAAGGGCTGCCTAAAAAGAGGATAATATTCAAGCATGCCCTCAGAAATGCGCTCATTCCGGTGATAGCAATGGCCGGGACGCAGTTCGGGCAGGTTATAGCAGGCGCAGTGCTGACCGAGACCATATTTTCTTGGCCAGGCATGGGGTCCCTGCTCATTCAAGCGGTCACGTATAGGGATTATCCGTTAGTAATAGGAATCTTCATAATGACGGCCATAGTGACGTCTCTATCAAATTTCGTGGCTGATGTACTCATGGCCAGGGTGGACCCGAGGATAAAAGCTAAGCTAATAGGGTGATATCGTTGAAGATGAAAAAACGCCTAAGAGTTCTTTTAAGCCCTAGGAACATTTTTCCGGTCTCGATGCTCGCTATTGTAGCAGTTTTTGCAGTGTTCGCGGAATTCATAGCACCATATCCTCCGCTAAAAACGGGAGTGGGGCCCATACTTTCTCCCCCATCTGAAAAGCATATTATGGGGACAGACCAGGTTGGGTCTGATATATTTAGCCAAGTCGTTTACGGTAGCAGAACTGCGCTCTTTGTTGGGCTCACCTCGGGTCTCATAGGGCTAGCAATAGCTTTATCGTTAGGGCTCTTCGCAGGTTACTATGGGAGTAAGCTGGACATGCTCATAATGAGGACCGTAGACTTGTTCTTATCTATACCGGTGTTCGTATTTATGATAGTTCTGCTGGTGATTTTCGGTAGCAACATAACTAATATAGCACTCATATTAGGACTCTTTTCCTGGCCGCTCATGACTAGGGTTGTGAGATCGCAATCTCTATCGCTCTCAGAGAAAGAATTCGTGGCTGCTGCGAGGGCCATAGGAGAGCGGGATATAGGGATAATTTTCAGGGAGATTTTGCCAAATGTTTGGCCAGCCGTGATACCTCTCTTCATGATGACTATAAGCGGGAACATAGTCGCAGAGAGCGGGCTGAGCTTCCTTGGGCTAGGCGATCCAAATACGGCGAGCTGGGGGCGAACTCTAGCTATGGCTAGCAGGGCCTTCTATGCAGGGTCTTGGTGGGGCATATTATTTCCCGGGCTTGTGCTTACTCTAACTATAATCTCATTGAACTTGATAAGCGACTACCTTGTCAGCCTATTAACGAGAACTGAAAAGTAGCTACTTTTTGTTGATTTTTGACTTTTTGTCTAATTTAGTTCCGACAATTATTTAAACTATCTATAATCAAATTCATCAGTGAGGAATGCATTATGAATGGCGATGAGGCTTATATAGAAATATATGGGGAGCTCGTTTCTCTTAAAGAGCTAGCCATTGCTTCCATTATATCCACCGCACTGGCATTCGTCCTCTTTTATTTCTCCCCAAGTATAGCTAAAGCTATAGGAATGCCAAATTTAGCCAATGCCTTAAAAATAACCCTAGGGGCAATAGGTGCTAGCATCGGGTTCTTCTTCTCGATCCCATTAACAAAGGTGAAAAGAAAAATAGTGGAGGAAGAGTGAACTATGGACCCAGCCCTGTTTCTTCAGGCAGCAATTCTCTCAGCCATCTCGGCTGTCATCTACATCATAATAGGGATCCTTCCGGGCACCGACGAAACGGCTACCATGGCTCCGATAGCTTTAGCCCTTTTAATGGCCGGTCTAAACCCTGTGCTAGTGCTCGCTTGGTTCATGGGGTCAATCGTTGCATTTAAGATAGGCGATGCTGTACCAGTAGCGCTTGCCGGAATACCTGGCGGCGTTATGGCGGTTCCCCAGGTCCCCGACGCGCTCGTCGCTAAAGAGCATGGGCTAGCTGATGTACTCTTGAGAAAGGGAAACGCTGCGGCTTTGATTTCCGCAACTATAGTGACGCTTTTCGTACTAGGAGTATCCATAGCTCTTATGCCCGTTGGAGCATGGCTTAATACCTATGATTTGGTCCTTGGAGTGAAGGTCGCGAGGTGGTTCTGGCTTATTTTAATCGGCGTCATATTTCTTTCCCTCACCTCCAAGAACAAGTGGCTAGCGATAGCCATGATCCCCGCATTCGCCATATTAGTACAAGGTATAAGGGGGGTCTACGGGAAGACTGTCTCTGTTAGTCTGTTTCTAGGGATAACTGTAGGTCCGTTAATGTTTGAGCTGTTCAGTGCCTTGAACAAAGATTTGAGGAAATCGATGGAACGCAGAGGCTTCAAAGAAATAAAGCTCGCAAAGGTTGGGAAAATAAAGTTGAATCCGTTTGCTCATTTAACTAAGGAAGAACTTATTCATACAATAATATGGTCACCGATCTCCTCCATACTCGCTACGGTGATGTCTCCTGTTGGTTTGACCATACTTATAGGAGATACGTTAAGAGAAACGAAAAAAGAAAAACTACAAGGTTCACTTCTAGCATATACTGTTAGAGAAGGCATAAAGCTAGGCACATATATAGGAGGAACTCTCATACCGTTGCTCGTGATAGGTGCCGCTACAGGTCCAATGAGCGCTGGACCAGCTGCCCCATTCTTTCAGAACATTCCGAACATAGGTATGCCGCCTTATAAGTATATAATAGAAAAATACAGTTACTGGGATATATCGGCCCTGGTGATCTTGTCTGTTGCTGTGGCGCTACTAGTAGCTTATCCCCTTATAGTAAAGTACTCAAGGAATATTACATTGCTAGTTTTCAGGAGAATTTCCGCTGAATCGCTCTACGGGCTATTTATTGCAATTGTGCTTCTCCTCGCCTATTACGATGCGGGTATTCCAGGGATCTTCGGCATGCTTCTAGTCGCTCTCCTATCCGGCGCAGTAAGCAGGCTAGGCGTCTCGCTTGGCGTGCTCTTCATGGTCCTCGTAGGAGCACCTACGATTACGGCCTTGCTAGCTGCTCTGTGAGGCGATTCAGATGAAAGTTTTGGCCTCTGCCCCAGGCAAGGTTACCCTATTCGGCGAGCATGCAGTGGTATATGGTTATCCAGCTCTCGTTGTGGCTATCGAGAGAAGAGTCTATGCATTTGCTGAGTCTAGGGAAGATAACGTTATAAAAATAAGCGCGAAAGACCTTAGAGTTCCGGGGATCGTAATTTCATATATAGGGAGCGAGGTCGTTCTGGAGACGGATTACGGCATGGTTTTGCCAGCTATTGCGTACATAAACAAGGCCATCGAGCTCACATCGAAATATTTGGGATCTAGGAAAGGAGTAAACATAGAAATAAAGTCGGAAATGCCGGTTGGGGCTGGTCTTGGGACCTCAGCAGCAGTAGCGATCTCCACGATAGCTGCCTATGCGGTCGCTAATGGGCACTCACTCGATAAGGAAGAGATCGCGCGCATCGGCTGGGAGGTGGAAAAGGAAGTTCAGGGAATAGCTTCTCCGATGGACACTTCTATCACCTCTCTAGGAGGATACCTCAGGATAAAGTATGGTAAAAGCACTGTAGAGAGAGCTAGGCTAAATGTCGGCACGGAGCTGCCTTTGATAATTGGGTATGTGGAGAGGGAAGCGAAGACCAAGGACATGGTTGCGATGGTAAGAGAGAGGCTTGAGAGATATCCAGACATCTATAGCGATATAATGAAGCTAATTGGTCAGGTGGTTTCCAGGGCCGAGGGCTCTCTCCTTTCCGGGGATTTAAGTGAGCTAGGCTTTTTGATGAACTTGAACCATTCGCTGCTTGATGCTCTTGGAGTATCTACTAGAAGGTTGAATGAACTAGTGAATGTTGCGAGAGATTCTGGAGCCTATGGTGCTAAGCTCACAGGAGCGGGGGGAGGAGGATGCGTGATCGCTCTGGTACCGGAAAAGGGTGAAGTCGTTGAAACTGCGATGAGGCTTCACGGATCAATGGTCATGAGGACAAAGCTAGGCGCAGAAGGAGTCAGAATAGAACGGACAGAGTAGCTACAATAAAAAATTTTTAGAAGTTTTCACAGCTAAAGCAAAGGCAATATTTTGGGGATCTCGGTAAGCGAGTTCACAATATAGGCCTTTTTACTTATTGCTATGCTTTTTTCTAAATCTCTTTTTACTAAGATCGCGCTAGCTCCCGAAAGCAGGGCCCCAGCGAAGTCGTTCTCAAGCGAATCCCCTACATGTACAAGCTGCGATGTGGAGCATCCAAGTTTATCTGATATGAGCTCAAACGCTGCCCTATCAGGCTTCTGGACGCCTAGTTCGTCAGTGAATATAGTGGCATGAAGGTAGCTAAGTAGACCATTCTTCTCTAGAATATACCTTGTCACCATTCCGGGCCAGAACATGACGTTCCCCAAAGCCCCCACATCGATATCATGCTTAGATAGCTGCTCCAGGGCCTCGCGCGCATCCTCAAAGGCTATCTTTCCTATCTCCTCTCTCATGATTGCCCTTACAAGCGCTCGGAACAGCGAATCAATAGAAATCCCCAAAGCTGAAGCAAAAATTCCAGCGGAGTCAATTATCGGATTTTTGAAAGATCCTTCCAATCGCAACTGGAGGGCCTTTTTATATGCCTCGGCTAAGCCTAGTTCTAGATCTTGCTCGCTTTTCCCAGTGATGTTCGAGAGTTCTACAGCAACCAGGCGATATAGCTTCCCTAAGTCAAGCAATGTGTTCCATATGTCAAAGGAAATGCACTTCATAAACAACACTTCAGCACTTCAGGAGGATGCTCTTTTACCATATCTGTTTATGAATTCATCGAGCATTCTCTTTGCCTCAAAGGGAGAAGCTACTGGTTTTGGCGGATGCTTCATGTAGTAACCACTTGCTTCTTGTATTGGTCCGGCGAGACCATTTTCTAAAGCTAGCTTAGCCAGCCTTATGAGGTCCACCATCGCAGCTGCATACATGCTCTTGTCATCAACTTTCAGCTTTACATCGAGCTCAACGGGGAATCCTAAGAAAGATGTCGCTTTTACGTATATATATGCGACCTTCGTATTGCCAAGGAAGGGGACCCAATCACTTGGACCTATCCTTATCCTCCTGGTCTGTATAAGCTCAGCGGGGTTCTTCAAAGTATGAGCAACGGCGCTTGTCTTGCTCTCCCTTTTGCTCATGAGCCTTTCCTCTTCTTTCATATTCAGGAAGTCCGTGTTTCCCCCGATATTAAGCTGATATGTTTCGTTAACTGTGATCCCTCTCTCCCTCATAAGAGCAGTAAGCGAAGAATGCAATATTGTAGCGCCGAACTGGCCTTTGATATCATCTCCTAGTAGAGGTAGACCTGCTTTCCTGTACTTTTCCTGCCATTCGCCTTTAGGATCACTAGCTATGAAAACCGGCATGCCATTTATAAAAGCGGCCCCAGCCCTAAGCGCTGCTTCCGCATAGAACCTTGTGGCTTGCTCAGATCCCACTGGAAGCATGTTAACTATTATCTCGGCTCCAGAGTCTTTTATCGCTCTGACTATATCATCCATGCTGACTTCCTTCCCGTGCGGCATGAATATCTCTCTCATGTGCTCAGCTACGCCATCGAGAACGGGGCCTGCTATAACCTTGACACCTGTCTTAGTCTCATCTATTAGCCTTGGGAATATATTTGGACCTTCAAATATAGCGTCTCCGAGGTCCTTACCTATCTTCCTCACATCCACATCGATTGCCAAGACGAATTCTATGTCTCCGATTTTGTATCCGCCTATGTTCTCATATAGAACCTCCTTAGTTCTGCTGGGATCTCTTCTCGAGAGGAGAACTCCCTGCACTATAGCAGAGGCGCAGTTACCTATACCTATTAACCCAACTTTGATTTTGCCCATGAGTATCACGTATAAAGTTTTTTATATGTGATAGAAATATTTTATGTCAGACCAATAAAAAGCTTTTCCAGGAAGATCATCATGCAAGGAGCAGATTCCTCAAAGGCCTTTGAGCGGTTGAAGAGAAAGATCGAAGGCGAAGTGCTTTGGCTATATGTCTCCAGTATATTGATGGAAGAGGGAGGGCTGAGCGTTGTAGAATTGAAGAAAAGGCTGAGAGAGAGGTTTTCCATTGCTACTCGAAGCGTTTACCTCTACACAGTGTTATATAGGATGGAGAGGGAGAGCTTGGTTAAGAAGAGAACCGGAACTAGAGGAGAAGCTGTTTACTTCCTAGAAGAAAAGGGAAAAGAGGTATATTTGAAGGGCCTAGAATACTTAAAGAATAAGGTAGATCTCTTAATGGGTTCCTCATCTTCTACATGAAATTTTATGATCAGCTTTCGTCCAGGAATAAGCTTAAAATTGTTTGGTGTTTTTCATCACTTTTTATGTAGGATCTCTTTATTCTTTATGTATAGTTTTCTGTGAGCTACCCCGTCCTGAAGGACGAGGCTTCCAGTGTTTAGCTGGTGCTTTTCGCCTTTAGCCTCATTTGCTGGTTCGGGAGGCTCACCTTTCCTCCATCCCGCAGAGCTCATTGC
>JAEMPT010000096.1 GCA_022759165.1 Thermoprotei archaeon | reverse complement strand
TAGCTATAAAAGCATTTCTATAAGGGGGCTATCCATCCCCCACCTTACGGAGGGGGACTTTCGCCCCCTTAACCCTCAATAAAGTTAAATCCAATTAAGATTTTTCTCGTAAAGAAAATCTCATCAGCCTTAATTCGCGTGTGTCTAAGGGCAAAATCGAACTAAAGGAATCGAAAAATTTGCATTCAAGCGCAAAAAATCTAAATATTTTTCGAAAAAACTAGAGAAACATTATTATTATACTTCTAACTTCTAAGAGGAAAGCGAAAGGAGATAGTCAAAATGCCAGCAGAGAATATTGAGCTCAATGAGGAACTAGTGGACAAGCTCTCTTGGCTATCAAGAATTAAGCTAAGCGAAGAAGAGAAGATCAAACTTTTGGCCGAAATAAAAATTATCCTGAGCTATATAGATGAAATTTTAACTCTCGAAGCAGGAAGCGAAGAGATCACTCATCTCGCACAAGGAAGAGTTAGAGAAGATATTAAGTTAAATAGTACTGAAACTGGAATGGAGCTTCTCCACCAATCTATAATCGAAGATGGGTACGTGAAAGCGCCCAAAGTTTATAAGGGATGACATAATGAAAAGCAGAGTCTTAAACTTTGTGGAAGATTTGAGGAGAGGAGCCGCTGATCAGTACAAATATGTGGAAAAGGCTCTAGAAGAGGCCGCGAAGAAGGATCCTAAGTTCAACATCTTTATTACTCTCAAGGGGGAAATCCCCGAAAATCTAGCTTTATCAGGAAAGTTAGCTGGCGTGCCCATTGCCATCAAAGATAACATAGTCACAAAAGATCTCAGAACAACATGTGCTAGTAGGATTCTGGAAAACTTCGTTCCAAAATATTCCGCGACCGTAGTAAAAATCTTAGAAAAGGAAGGAGCTGTAATTATCGGAAAAACTAACATGGACGAATTTGCTATGGGCGCGTTGGGTACAACAAGCGCTTTTGGTCCAACCCTTAACCCGCTAGACGTTAAACTTTCGCCTGGCGGTAGCAGCTCTGGAAGCGCGGCTGCGGTATCCTCTGGTATAGTCGACTTAGCACTAGGCAGCGATACTGGGGGGAGCGTTAGACTTCCTGCTGCTTGGACAGGCGTATTTGGGCTGAAGCCCACTTACGGTGCAGTAAGTAGATTTGGGCTTATATCTTATGCCGATAGCATGGACCAGATAGGCCCGATGGCTTCTACTGCGAGCGACTTGGCCTATTTATACTCGATCATCTCATCTTTTGACCCTTTGGACCCAACGAGCTCTGGCAATCCTTGGGGGGATAAGATCGAAAGAATTGCCAGGGAAGAACCGGACTACGATATACTACGAAGTATAAAGCTTAAAGTACCGAAGGAGCTCGTTGAGCACCCTCAGGCAGATGATTCCATTGTCAAAGAATTTTCAAGGGCACTCTCAAAATTAGAGAGCGAGGGCGCCGAGATCAGCGAAATCTCAGAACCTTCATTGTTAAAAGTCCCCCAAGTTTACTACATTATAGCTTTTAGCGAGGCGAGTAGCAACCTCGCAAGGTTCGATGGAGTGCGCTACGGCTCAAGGGTCATAATGCCGGAAGAGGTAGATTGGGATACTTATTACATGGAAAACAGAGCTCTTTTCGGTTGGGAAGTGAAGAGAAGGATAATGCTCGGGGCCTTCATCCTGAGCAAAGGTTACTATGAGATGTATTATTCGATGGCGCTCAAGGCGAGGGGTATGATAAAGAGCAAAGTAGAGCAGATGCTTTCAGGCGGCGGGATCATACTGACCCCCGGATCTCCCATACCTCCTCTTCCTATAGACTACGACGCTACTGATCTCTCGAGGCTGAATGCTGTTGATGCCCCATTGATGCTCGCCAACTTGACAGGCCTTCCAGCCATCACAATACCGGTTGGAAAGAGAGGGAGCATCCCTATATCTATTCAACTGATAGGTTCCCTATGGTCTGAAGACATTCTACTTTCAATAGCGAAGGTCACGGAGGAGATATTCGGTTGAGTTCAGATACAGACGTGAAGATCGGGTTGGAGATACATGTACAACTGACTTCCTTAAAGACGAAGCTGTTCTGCAGTTGCAGCTCAGACTACAGAGACAAGCCACCAAACACGAATGTTTGCCCTGTGTGCTTAGGTCTTCCGGGGTCGCTCCCGGTAGTCAATCAAAAAGCTATAGAAAAGGCCCTTCGCGTAGCCATCGCGCTCAATATGAAGATAGCCGAAAAAATCTCTTGGGCAAGAAAGCATTATTTTTACCCCGATCTCCCAAAGAACTATCAGATAACTCAATATGAGGGAAAAGGCGTAACTAGCATAGCAAAAGAGGGATATCTAGAATATCATGTCAACGGTAACGTAAAGAGGGCGAGGATAAGAAGAATAAATTTAGAAGAAGATCCTGGGAAGATAGTATATCACACCGGTTCGATGCTAACAAGCAAATACAGCCTGATCGACTACAACAGAAGCGGTATAGCTTTGCTAGAAATAGTGACAGAGCCCGATTTCAGTTCCCCGAGGGAAGTGCTCGCATTTCTACATGAGTTGAGAACCTTACTAGAGTATCTTGACATAGCTGACTTTAAACTCGAGGGTTCCATGAGGGTAGATGTGAACATAAGCTTGGCGGGTGGCAGCAGGGTAGAAGTCAAAAACGTTGGAAGCCTCTCTGATATTGAAGCGGCGATAGTTTATGAGGTAACTAGGCAGAGGTCCTTAGCTGAAAAGGGTGTAAAGGTCGAAATGGAGACTCGGCATTGGGATCAGGAAAGAAAGGTCACTGTTGGAACGAGAACGAAAGAGAGCGAGGAGGACTATAGGTATTTTCCAGACCCCAATTTACCCCCTGTTTACATAAGCCCAAATATGCTTGAGGACTTATCGAAGACCATGCCTGAACTACCACAAACGGTTAGGAAAAAGCTAGTTCAGGTCTACGGAGTGAGTGAATATCTTTCTAGCGTACTAGTTTCAGAAAAGAAACTTGCCGAATATTTCGAAGAAGTGATGAAGAGGACGAATATCGACGGCGACAGGGCTGCTTCTATTATAGTTAACGATTTGGTCGGTTGGGTTGGTGAGGAGAGAATGAACCAAATCGATAAGATCGTTCCAGCATCCGAGTTGGCTGAGCTCCTCGAGCTCTTGAAGAGTGGTACCATTACAATAAAGATAGTGAAAGAGGCCATTCCTGAGCTTGTATCTGGAAAAAGGACGAGAGAATTGCTTGCCTCTAAAGGTTGGATTGGTAAAGTCAGCGGACATGAGCTAGCAGAAATCGTTGATACGGTTTTAAAGGAGAATGCGAACGCCGTTACCGACGCCCTCAATAATCCCAAGGCCATACAGCATCTAGTTGGCAAGGTTATGGAAGCTACAAATAAGAGAGCTGATCCGAAAGAAGCCTTCGAGTTGATATCAAAAAAACTTGAAGAGTTTAAGGCAAAGGTTAGGCTTCAAGAGGACCGATGACTTCTTTTCCTGCTCTCTTGTTTATTTCTTCTACCTTCCTATCGATTTGCTCCTGGATCAGCTCTATCTCGGTTTCGCTCAGATGAGAATATCTGCCTTGCAACTTCAAATACTCTCTGACATGCTTCCTTTTCTTGACTGGAACCGTAACGCTGAAATTCCCCACATCATATTCCATGTTAACCCAAACAGCTGTCTCCGTTGCTAGCTTGGCTATAGTTATACCGTACTTCGGCTCAAACCTCCAACCAGTTGTGCAGGGCATTATAACATGCACAAGCGATGGCCCATCTTTGCTCAGGCCCTTCTGGAACTTGCTGTCCATATCTACGGGGTATGCTGGATTAGCCGTGGCCGCATAATCGATTCCGTGCGCTATAGCAATATCGAACATATCCTTCTTATTTCTCCATTCTCCCCTTATCCTCCTAGTCACAGGGGTCGTTGTAGTCCAGGCAGCGAACGGCGTAGCCCCGCTCCTTTGAATACCAGTATTCATGTAAGCTTCGTTGTCGTATATCACGAACATCACCTTATGTCCCCTCTCCATTAGCCCACTTAATGCCTGAAAACCGATATCGAAGCTTCCTCCATCTCCCGCTATTGCGATTACGTTGATCTCCTTCTCCACCGGGATTTCTCCCTTAATCTTCAAGGCGTTTATCGCAGACTCAACGCCCGATGCCACGGCTCCCGCATTCTCAAACGCCACATGAAGCCATGGGACTCTCCACGCAGTATAGGGAAAGGAAGTAGTCGAAACCTCTACGCATCCAGTCGCATTCACTACTATCGTGTTTTTACCTGCAACCTTAAGCAGGTGCCTCACTATCGTTGCCGCCGTGCATCCCGCGCAGAGCGAGTGTCCACCAACTAGATGTTCTTCCTTTGGGATGTCCCACAGCGTTTTTATCTTCTCCAATTCATAAGTCAATACCTTTCACCCCATAGAATAAAGTTTCTTCATTTATGGAATTCGATGAGGCCCTCCTTTCTAGTATCTCATAAATTCTGACGAAGTCTTCGATCAACATCCTTCTTTGTCCTATCCCAGCTACAAAGCTCTGGATCGGTGGTATGTTCTTATACCTATATGTGGACATCAAGTCCAAAGCTATAGGGCCGCTGGGAGTCATACCATAGCTTATAGACCTATCTATCACGCCTAGAGCTCTGAGTCCTTTAATCAATTCATACAGCTGCTCTCTTGGAAATGGCCTATAGACTCTTAGCTTTATTGCCCCAGCCTTAACGCCTTTCTTCCTAAGTTCATCCACTGCGTACTTAAGGTTAGAGAAATAAGATGAGGTTCCTAGAACAGCGATTTCAGCATCTTCCATCATATATCCTTCTACAGCTCCATAGCCTCTTCCATACTTCTTCTTAAATTCGGAGTCAGCTTCCAATATATGCTGTAGTGAGCTTTCTAAGGCTTTTGCCTGAGCGTATTTGAATTCGTAATAATAATCCGGGGAAGTAATAGTCCCTATGGTAATAGGTCTATCCGGATCTAGCCTATTCCAAGAGACTTTTTTTGGTATATACTCTTCGGCGACCTTCTTCCCAAGAACTTCAACGGGCTCTATAGTATGGCTCATGACGTATCCATCATAGGCTACCATTACGGGGAGCAATACATTCGAATTCTCGGCGATCTTGTATGCTTGTATTATCGTATCATATGTTTCCTGAGCACTGCTCGTGAAAATGATTATCCATCCGGTATCCCTTTGGTTCATAATGTCGCTATGATCGTTGAATATGCTGATTGGTGCAGAAAGGGCTCTTGTCGCAACGCTCATAACTATGGGCAATCTCAGTCCGCTAGCTATATGCAGGATCTCATGCATCAGTGCAAGCCCTTGGCTAGATGTAGCAGTGAATGTGCGCGCGCCCATAGCAGATGCGCCTATTACGGCGCTCAAAGCGCTATGCTCACTTTCAACATGTATGATTTCAGCGTCGAGCTCCCCCTCTCCTATGAGTTCAGCCAATCTTTCCACCACAGTCGTCTGAGGGGTTATAGGATATGCGGCGACAACGTCTACATTAGAGTCCTTTGCCGCCTCTGCTACCGCTTTATTTGTAGAAAGAGGCTTCAGTTCACTTTTTTTGGTTTCGAGACCGAGTGCCATTTTACTCTACCTCCGGTATCATTTTTATAGCCTTCACAGGACATTCGTTAGCACAGATGCCGCATCCCTTACAATGCGCGTAATCTATGCTGTAAGTCAGCTTGAAGGTTTTCCCCGTCTTCGTAGTATAAGTCTTTTCTTCTTCGATGATGGCTGCGTCAGGACAGAAAACCCAGCAAATTCTGCACCTTATGCACTTCTCTTGGTCTATCTGCGGTCTTTCATTTCTCCATCCGCTTACGTCTATATCTAGCGTACTCCCGGGGTCGTAAACGGCACCTCCTAAGGGATAATCCTTCCAAGATTTAAGCTCTTTCATGCTAAACCACCTTAAGCTCCTCCTTTCACTTTATTAGCCCCCATGTTGATCGCCTTGAGATTTAGCTCAACGAGCTTCCTCGAGAAGCTCTTCTTTATCGCATTCTCTACGCTAGACAAGCTAACTAGAGGGACCGAGCCTACTAAGGCCCCCAACATAACAGTATTGTAAATAGCTCTACCGAATATCTCCATAGCGATCTTCGTTGCATCTAAAACATACACGTTTTCTTCTGAAATGTCTTTGCCTATCGATTTAAGTAGCTCCGATTTTGAGAGAGTTGTGTTTGCTATTAGATAGCGGATTTTTTCGGTGCTAACGTAACTTTTTGCTTTCGTCGCAAGGCCAGGATCTATTATGATTAGTATCTCTGGAGTTAGGACTGGAGTCTTAGGCAACTCCTTCCACTTGGTTACTATCCTATTATATGCTCTGACCGGGGCACCTCTTCTCTCTGCCCCAAACTCGGGTATTGCGATCGCCATCTTGCCCTCGTTTATCGCCGCAGTGGCTAGTAGCTCGGCCGCTGTAACTGCGCCTTGGCCTCCCCTTCCAAGCCAAGTGATCTCCACCATTTCTTCGCCGTTGAATATATTATTCAAAGGTAAAAGCACCTCTATTTCCTCTGCTTTTTAAGAAATTAACATGAAGAATAATAGACCAATGGTATATACTCCCCCGCACGCTGTTATAAACAGCGTTAATAGTCCATCTGTTCGATCTTTCGATTAACAAGTTTATTATAGCCAATGTATTTTACTAATAATAAAATAAAAGCAAAGGGGGTATAAGATGTTCCTGATATTGTCGCCCTATTGGATGTTCGGGATTCTCCTTGCCTCACTGATAACAGCTGCGATTGTGGGGATACTAGCAGTATCGGCAGACAAAATAGTCAGAGGACCACCGAAATCGCTGTTTGGCCTCAAAGCTTCAATGCTTACAACCATAGTTGTGACGTTCCTGGGGAGCGTAGCAGTAATATACTTAGTGGGCATTTACTTTGGCTTAGGCGTTGACTGGCTATATTCCACTGTTGCTTTAGTAGCAGTGTTCATGGTGCTCCAGTGGCTGCTAAGCCCAATTTTGATAAAGGCTGTTTACCGAACAAAAGAGGCTAGTGGAGAGGAAGCATGGCTGGTGAAATCTGTAAGCGATCTGAGCAAAAAAGCCGGGCTCAAACAAACTCCAAAGGTGCTTATATCAGATGTATCTGCTCCCAATGCCTTTGCCTTTGGCTCTCCCATTTCCGGTAACTACGTTACGGTAACGAGAGGGCTGCTGAACATTTTGCCTCAGGAAGAGATAGTCGCCGTCCTAGGACACGAACTAGGGCACTTGAAGCATAGAGACGTCGCAGCTCTTTTAGCTATAAGCCTAATCCCATCAGCTATATACTTCATCGGAAGAATGCTCCTAACATGGGGCTGGCTAGCTGGTGATAGTAGGGATAGAGGCGGTGGGTCACTGTTCTATGTAGCGGTAGGGGCAGTCCTATTTATCGCTGGTTTCATATTCCAGTTCTTAGTCACGCATTTCAGCAGGCTGAGAGAATACTTCGCTGATGCTTTCAGCGCTAAACTTACTGGAAACCCGAGGTTATTACAGAGGGGATTGGCCAGATTGACGCTTGTATATGAGAACAATCCTCATATCACTGAAGACCTTAACAAGTCGGTAGCAATGCTCTTCATAGTCAACTATCTGATCTCTGCAAATGGAGGTATGGCGTTCGATCCTTCTGAATATTGGTTCCCCTCGAGAAAGAAAGTCTATGTGCCACCAAAGGATCTAGACATAGATGCAGTGGTCGAAAAATTGATGAAGAGGAAAGAAAGCGCCTTCCTCGAGCTATTCAGCGATCACCCATCGACATCCAAGAGGTTGCGGTTCCTTGAAAATATAAGAAAGGAACTTCTAAAGGTCTGAGCTTTTAGGCGGAAGTCTAAATATTTTCAACTTACCATTCAAATAATCCATAATTACTCTTCTGGCAGACTCCTCAACTAACGGCTCCTTAGATATTTTTTCTACCCATCCCCTTTTCATTGCTATATCCTCTAGGATTTCATAATTGCCTTTTTGAGGATCTACGTCATAAAGAGCTTCAAGCCTTCTCGGTTCTAAAGCCTTAACGATATCTATGATTTCCATTGAAGGCCTGATCGGCTCTAATATCTTTTCAGGAGGCCTTGACCTTATGATTTTCTCCAGCTTGTCCCTGGGATCCGGGAAGACCCCCGGAGAATCATAAATATAAACATTTTCTCCGATTTTATAAAAGGTGAATGATTTCGTATATCCAGGCTTACCTGGATAGGGACTCGTTGGTGCCGAGTCCTTTCCTCTGAGCATGTTCAATATGGAAGATTTTCCAGTTTTTGGGACACCGCAGATGACGCCTATTATTTTTTCTTCAAATGCGCACCCTTCAGAAATCGAATATATTGCCTCAATAAGTTCTCTTTTTCCCGTCCCTCTTTTCGCCGAGGTTAATATTACTTCAATCCCGCTTTTTTTGAAGTGATCGGCCCAAGCATTCGCCACCCAGGAAGGAACGAGATCGATTCTATTCAGCACAAGAACATATGGCTTCCTAAAATTTCTTATAATTTTTTCCAAAGCAATCGATCTTGTACCCTCTGGGTTTATCGCGTCGACTACTTCAACCACGAAGCAGCTTTTCTTGATGGTTTTCTTCATTGCTTCGGGTGAAATCAGCATAATTTCTCGCTTACTTTTTTTGACTTCCATACGAATAATTCACCTATATTTTTCCTTTATATATCGAAAAAAATGCATCATGCCTTATGCTTTTTATTGAAGAAAATTCCAAATGCAGGCTTTTATACTATGATATATGGTGCGTCTGTTGGCGATTGCTAAAGGGAGCTTGCCCGGGTCCCGGGCAAGCATGTTTAAGGTAAACGACATCTCAGATACGGGGTTAAAGGATCCAGAGGAGGAGAGGGAAATGCTCAACTGGGAGAGAGATGACGTAGCTTTCTGAAATAAGGTATTTATTTTTTTCCTTTTTAAATTTTTTATAGGCATTGACCTAGTTCTTTTAAGGCTAAAATATAAAAAGTAAAATTTTTATCTACTCTTATAGATATTATTTTCAAAAGGATACAAGGTCAGAATCTAATGAGTTATAACGAAAAGCGTGCATACAAAAATCCGGATGTGATATTCCGCGGGGATTTGATAGAGCTTATTGAAGCCATGAAAGACGAACTACCTCCGATAAAGCTTAGAAACATAGCAAAAAAACTAAACGTTACTGAGGATTACGTGAGAAGAAGAATAAGGAAGCTGGGTGACTATGGATTAGGTTTTAGAACGAACTTTGACCTAAGGAAAATAGGTCTATCTACACTCGTGGTTATTTTTGAAGAACCGCTCGTGCTAGATGCTGTCACAAGGATAAGGGGGCTAGATAAAAACATTTCATATATATTAAGATGGCATGGAAATATTAATCTTCCTAAACCCATGGGAATAGCTCTTTTTTATATTCCCTATAAAATGGAAGTCAAAGAAGACCTCATCTTAATGTTAAAAAGGAGCGATATACCTAGGATCGTAGGAGCTTTTGAAGCAGACATCTCTAAATACGATAACTTGGACCTAAAGAAAGGAGCAACGATTAGTAGCGTGGATAAAAGGTGGAAGAGTCTCACTGAACAATTAAATGAAAATGCTCTAAGCGAGAAAAGCTTTTTGGAAAAAAATAATTATCACATAGACATTCAAAGGCACGTAGACCTAATAGATCTAATAATATTAGCTAAGCTTCAGAACGATTCCCTTACATCGATGAGTGAGATAGCAAAGCTATTGGGAGTCAGCGTTGGCAAAGTGAATAGGCACCTAAGAACTCATATAATCTTGCAAAATTTAATTGAGGGCAATTCGTTGAAGAGAAAAACGCAGAGCCTTAGTGAACCATCGAACATATTTTTAATTATAAAAGGTAAAGCTGAACAGCTCTATCTGCTTAGAGAAGCT
>JAEMPT010000078.1 GCA_022759165.1 Thermoprotei archaeon | reverse complement strand
ATAAGCATAGCCCGCAGGGCAATGAGCTCTGCGGGATGGAGGAAAGGTGAGCCCCCCGAACCAGCAAATGAGGCTGGAGGCGAAAAGCCCCAGCTGAACGCTGGAAGCCTCGTCCTTCAGGACGGGCAACTCACTTGTAAGGAGTCAAGGCAATCAAAACTGCCTTAAATCTAACCTAACTTTGTGAAAAGATATGATTACTTTACTAACACTTAACGTTCACGTCTTGAAAAATGAGATTATCGAATTTATTTTTATGCGAAAATTTTTTTATCAACGCGATAAAAAATTGGTAATAGGTGATCTAATGTATTGGAACAAGCGTCATCCTCCGAGAGCTTTAACAATAGCAGGGAGCGACTCTGGTGGGGGAGCAGGAATTCAGGCTGACTTGAAAACATTTCTTGTACACGGCGTATATGGAATGAGCGCAATAACAAGTATCACAGCGCAAAATACCATGGAAGTTAGGGAGATATTTGACATACCTCCTGAAATGGTTGCAAGACAAATAGAGGCCGTGGTAGATGACATAGGTGTAGATGCAGCAAAGACAGGGATGCTCAGCACACACGAGATTATAAATTCGATATCATCTGTACTTAACAAATACGACTTTCCTTTAGTTGTGGATCCCGTTATGGTAGCAAAGAACGGTGCAAGGCTATTAAAGGAAGACGCTGTAGACGCGCTCAAGAAAAAAATTTTCCCCAGGGCCGATATAGTGACTCCGAACAGGATGGAAGCAGAGGTTCTATCTGGCATAGGAATAAGAACTTTAGAAGATGCGAAGAAAGCTGCTCTAATCATACATAGGGAATATTCGCCAAAGGCAGTGGTCGTAAAAGGTGGGCATATCGAATCTAATAAAGCCTCAGATGTTGTTTTCTTCAACGGTGAGTTTCATATATTCACTGGTCCGTGGATTGAGGATGGGTGTACGCATGGGACTGGCTGCTCATTTAGCGCTGCAATAGCATCTAACCTTGCTTGGGGGAATGATGTATTAACATCTATAAGAAGGGCGAAGGAGTTCATATCTCACTCCATAGCAAATGGACTAAAGATAGGAAGGGGTCACTGTCCTGTGAATTCCGCTTCATGGCTCGAGATCCCAGCAGAAAGATATAAAGTTCTGACGCAGCTAAATGAAGGCATCAAAATTCTGACTGAAAATAGCGAATTATTTTCTGAGATATACCCAGAAGTGGGGATAAACCTTGTGATGAGCTTACCGTATTGGTACGCCAAAGGCCCTGAAGATGTTGCGGGATTTCCAGGGAGAATCGTCATGGTAGGGGAAAAACTCGTTGCGCCTTATCCACCCTCATTTGGAGCATCGAAGCACATGGCTAAGGCTGTCCTTACAATAATGAAATTTGACTCGAGTAAAAGATCAGGGATGAATATTCTATACATTGAAGGGCTGGAAAAAGCTATAGAAAAAACGGGGATGATATCATCTTATTTTGATAGGTCTGAGGAACCTCCAGATGTAAAAGGTACTGAAGGGGCAACAACACCATGGGGTATTGAAACAGCTGTAAAAAGAGCAGGCGGAAGTATACCAGATGTCGTAATAGATAGAGGAGGTTTTGGAAAAGAGCCTTTAGCCTTCATATTTGGTACAACACCCACCGAAGTGGTCAGCAAGGTCATGAAGATATCAAAGGCTCTATCGTCGTAAAGCATCATATTGGAGAACTTTTTTACCTGGCTTTTTAATAAATATATTGAGGTGTTAAGAGTGGTTTGTTTGAAAATATTCTATCATGGTCATGCGGCATTCCAAATAACCACTGAAAAAAATTCTATATTGATTGATCCTCATGATGGATATAGTATAGGGCTAAAGCCAATAGAAGCTAAGGGTGACCTCATACTTATAACACACGAGCATTTTGACCATAATGCTAAAGAATACGTCAGTAAGCCGAATTCAGTTGTAATTAGTACTTTTGAAGGAGAGAAAGAGCTCGAAATTAACGGGGAGAAAATCAAAATCAAGGGGAAGAAACTCCCTCACGACCCAGAGAAAGGGAAGAAAAGGGGGTTTGTAGCAGCATATTTAATAGAAATAGAAGGATATCGTCTCCTTCACATGGGAGATGTCGGAGCATTGCCTGCGGAAGACTTTTTCGAATGGATTGGAAAAGAAAGGATAGATATGCTATATATCCCGGTTGGGGGATACTATACCATAGGTCCGATGGAAGCGTGGGAACTTGGCTCTAGGGTCAATCCTAGGTATCTTGTGCCAATGCATTACTGGAGAAAGGGGATGAATTTACCTATATCACCGCTAAGCGACTTCTTAAAATTTGTGAAGGCTGAAGTTATAACGACTGAGCAACCATTCTCGCTCTGCGACGGAAAAAGCGGCGAAAAGGAGATGAAAGTACTAGTTTTTAAAGGTATGGATCGATAACTCCCAGAACTCATTCATTATCCTTAATTATTTTTATCCTCGGCTTCTTTATCGAAGATTCTTTTTCCATTTTGTTTATATATAGTATTATCGCTTTCCTTATGATGTCGCTGCGATTTGTTCCTGTTTCTTGAGCAAGGAGATCTATCCTTTCTAAAAGCTCCTCATCTATTTTAAAGGTAATAATCTTCAGCCTCATTTGCCATACCCTTTACAACAAGATATATGCATTTTTTTATTATTAGTATCTCGGTCGCGGTATTACCATCTTATTCTTTAAATAAAAAGACTAAAAGAGTATCTATTAAATAGTAATATATCAGTATTTTTCTTGAAAGGGAAAGACTAATGCCAACAGTCCATCTTTCTATTCCAGATAGATTATACGACGAGCTAAGAGAAGTTGCCGAAGCATATGGAATCCAGGTTACTGACCTTATAAAAATACTCGTTAAGAACGGAGTAAGATTAGCTAAGAACGGTAGCCTTTCCTCTGGGTCGATAGATGTGGAAAAAATAGATGAGCTAACACAGAAAATGGTTAAGCTGGAAACCGCTGTAGAGGAGATTAAGAAGCAAATTGAACGTCAAAGTAAAATCAATGCATCAATGATAAAGGCGCTCGAAGAAAAAACATCGAATTTAGAGTTTGCCATAGAAGAAATAGAAGAAAAAGTGGACAAGGAAAAACAAATATTTCATCCTCAACTGATCGATCGATGAGACTTATTTTCAGTCACTTTTACACAAAAACCTTGTCCTTTATGACAGAAAAGGAGCTAACTGCTATTCCGCTATAAAAACTTAGCTTCCGATATAAGTGTTCTCAAATCTTAATTTTATTTTATATAGTTGCTTCCTCTACTTCATCAAGAGAGTTGATGGCTATTTATTTGTATGCTTCCATTTTCATTTCAAAAAGAAGTTTTCCCCTTATATAAGGGAACCATAATCTTTGATTTTAAGAATATCATCGCACTTTTTAGGACGATTCTTATATTATTCTATAGTGATAAGATATGGAAGAAAAAGATAATGGCTTATCCAAGAGCCCATCTTTTCAGGTCGAAAATAAGGTTGACCTGACTACGCATAGCCTGTTGCTCTCACCAGGACCAACCGAAATACCCAGGGAACTTTTGCTTTCTCTCATTAAAGACGTCAGAAATCCCGATCTAGATCCTTATTTTTATGACTTTTATCACGGTATTCACAGCAAACTAACCAGGATTCTTAATTCATGGGGATATAAAACGATTATTATGCTAGGCGAAGCTATGCTGGGCTTAGAAGCTAGCATCATAAATCTGTTGAAAGAAAATGAATTGGGCATCGTACTTTCTAATGGCTTTTTTGGTGAAGGATTTTATAATTTATTTAGATTAGTTGGTAGAAAAGGAGAAAAGTGCATTTGGGATGAGAGAGAGCCCATTCCCCCTGATGAAGTCGAAAGCTGTTTATCTGAGTATCCTGAAGCAAAGGCCGTATACATGATACACTGCGAAACGCCCACCGGCATTATGAACCCGATTGAAAGCATTGGTCCGAAAATCAACAAATTTGGCAAGATGCTCATCGTAGATGCTGTTTCAAGCTTATTAACGGTGCCTATAAAAGGCGAGGAATATGGAATTGATGTACTAATAGCAGGCAGTCAGAAAGCCCTAAACTTGCCTCCAGGGCTTACAATTAATTTGATAAGTGAAAAGGCATGGAACGCTTCTATCGAAAATAATCCGAAGACCTTCTACCTTTCATATTCAATCTGGAAGGATTTCATAGAAAAAAGAGAAGAAATGCCACCCTATACGCATTCTATTAATATGCTTAGTGGGTTAGACGAAGCACTTAATAGGTTCATCGTAGAATCGGAAGAAAATGTATACAAGCGGCATGAAAAGATCAGAGAGGCATCTTGGGCAGCTGCGCTTTCTTTGGGATTGGAACCATTTCCTAAAGAGATGAGATATTCTTGTCCAGGTTTAACGGCATTATTGATGCCAAAGGGGATCTCTTCAATCGAGGCATTCAATTGGATACGGAATAAGTATGGGATAACTTTAGGAATTGGCCTTGGAAAGCTTAAGGACAAGATCTTGAGAATTGGCCACATGGGATATACGGCATCGATTGATTTCTTGCTCCTGGCTTATTTTGCCATCGGCAACTATTTGATCGAAAAAGGGAATGTAAAATATTCTGACGTTTCGCAGGCCATGGAAATGATAATGAAGAAAAGCAATATATAGCTAAACTTTATTTCCCTTCCCTTCCTCCAATACTCTATAGGCAATCTGGAGGTTTCTTAGCCCTTCAAAATAAGTTAACGGAGCTTTGTTTCCGCTTGTAATAGACTTGAGGAACTCTTCATCTTCAACAGCTAGAGGTTCTTTTTTAAGTACAATTCTTTCCATTTTCCATTTGCCCGTGTATACTTCTAAGCTTTGTTGAATAAAATCTAGCTGAGCAACAGCATTGGTCCCCGTGAGTATCGTTTTTCTTTCTTTGTAGGGAGTTATCCTGTTGGCTTCAATGGTGTGTATATGCGAACCGTAATCAAACATAATATAGCACGAATCTTCATGGTTTGTGGAGTACCTATAATAATAGAACGATATTATTCTCTCAGGTAGTCTGCCTGCGAGGTCTATCGAAAGATCTATATCATGAATAGCCAGGTCCAGAATAACCCCAACATCAGCTATCCTGACAGCGAATGGGCCAACCCTCCTTGAAGTAACAGTTATCAGGCTTCCAAGCGCGTCTTCAGATAATGCCTTTTTTAGCTCAATATAAGCAGGATTGAACCTTTCTATGTGCCCAACCATGACCTTCTCCAACGAAGAAGTCGAGTACTTCCTCGAAATTTCTTCGGCCTTCTTCAGGTCGTCTCCCAGAGGCTTTTCAACGAAAATATATTCTACTCCATTGCTAAGAAAAGCATCGATCATATCGAGGTGAGTTGATGTCGGTGAGGCAATAAATGGCACTATCCCGCTCCCCTCTTCTCTGAGGAGCTCCTCCACGCTCTTATACCATTTTAATCCGTATTTTGCTGAAGTAGCCTTTCCCTTAGCCTCGTCAGGCTCCACGACGAAGGAAAGTGTATGCCCATATTTGCTGGCCAACTCGCTTAGAATTCTAGCATGGGCTTGTCCCATGTAGCCAGCTCCTACGATACCCAGCTTCAATGAATAGCACCGCGATTTAAGTTTAAGAAGTCAGTTAATATTTTTATTATACGAAGCGATCAACTTTATTTCAAACTAATGAACATGGAAGGTTTTAGGCCATGGAGAAGGTCTCCCTTAGCGATGGAGAAAGGAAACTGCTTTCAGCAATCGTTAATTTTCCCAATAAAGTTGAAATTAGTGAGCTATCTAGGATAAGCGGAATACCAGAATCAACGGTTAATGCTATCATAGAGCTGCTGAAGTCGAAAGGTCTAGTCAGAGAGGAAGTAACATATAACATCATCCTCGAATTAACTCCAGAAGGTAAGAAGGCACTAGAAGAAGGTCTTCCGGAAGAAAAGCTCACTTCAATATTGCTTTCCCAAGGAGCCAAGCAAATTTCAGAGCTAGAAGGGATTTTAGGAAAGAAAGAGCTTCAATTATCTTTAGGAGCAGCAAGAAAAAGAGGAGTAGTCGATATAGTAAGCGGAAATGTTGTACTCAACAAGGATAAACTTACGGAAATTTCTATCGATAAGGAGGTTCTAAAAAGGATTAGCAGCGGAAAAGAGCTGACGAAGGAAATGGCAGAAAGAGTAGAAGTCCTGTTAAAGAGAGGGCTAGTTAAGAAGGAGATAAAAAAGGTCAGAAAGGTAGAGGCAGAAATTCCTATAGCTAAAAAGGCTTTGGAAACCGGAAGTAATGTCATAGTGAAGCTCACGTCCCGCGATATTCTCAGTGGAAGATGGAAAGAGTCGATCTTAAAGGAGTACAACGTGGAGTTACTTCCACCAAGGGTCTCTCCCGGTCTGCCGCATTTTTATATGCTCTTCATAGAAAAAATAAAAGAAGCGTTAGAGTCTCTTGGATTCGCAGAGGTCAATGGACCTATAATCGAGAGTGAGTTTTGGAACTTTGACGCTCTCTTCCAAGCCCAAGACCATCCATCAAGGGAGATCCATGACACATTTTGGGTAGATCTTCCCGATCAGGAACTTGACGCTAAAATTGAAATGATTGAAAGGGTAAAAAACATACATGAAACGGGTGGAACCACTGGTAGCAAAGGATGGAGATATAGGTGGAATATAGAAAACGCCGCAAGGCTCATCTTAAGAACTCAGATGACAGCTGTATCTGCTAGGACATTAGCTTCAAATCCAAAGCCTCCTTTCAGGTTCTTCGCAATAGGTAAAGTCTTTAGACCAGATCTAATAGATAGCAGACACCTTCCAGAATTTTATCAATTAGATTCTATATTGGGAAGCGAAGATATGAGCTTCTCCATGCTTTTAGGAGCTATAGTAGAATTTTTCGCTAAAATGGGTCTGAAGGAAGTAAAGTTTAAACCGGCATATTTTCCTTTCACTGAACCTAGCGTGGAGGGATATGTCAAAATAGATCCGCTTGGGTGGGTTGAGGTTTTTGGAGCAGGAATGTTTAGACCTGAGGTACTGGAAATAGCGGGCATAAGCGTTCCAGTAGGAGCATGGGGAATGGGACTAGATAGACTAGCAATGGCTCTGCTGCGAGTAGACGACATCAGAAAGCTCTACTCTAAAAACATTGAAGAACTTAGAAAGCAATTTGCTCAGAATATATCAAAATTGGTGTGAGGAAGGGAACATGCCTGTAATATACATTAATATACAGAAGCTAAAAAAACTAATTGAAAAAGAATCCCTGAGCGAAGATGACTTGAACGAAATCCTATTTTCTTTGAAATCAGAATCAAAGAAAATTGATGAAGCAACCTTAGAAGTTGAAGTAAACAGTGATAGGCCGGATCTCTTTTCAGTTGAGGGCATCGCCAGGGCTATAAAAGGTCTCACCAGAAAAGAGATGGGCCTTTTTGAGCCAAAGGTAAAAGATTCTGGATTCCAAGCAGTTATCGGAGAAGTTCCCAGCAGACCGTATATAGCTTTTGGAATTGTAAAAGGCATAGAACTAGGAGAAGAAGGTCTAAAGGAATTAATACAGTTTCAGGAAAAGTTACATGTCACCGTCGGAAGGAATAGGAAGAAAGTCGCTATCGGGATACATGACTTAAGAAAGGTTCCAAGCACTAACCTGACATATTCTATGGTTTCATTAGATCGAGAGATGAAGCCGCTGGGCGATGATAAATACATGAAGATAAAGGATGTGCTCAGCAACACTCAGCAAGGGAAGAGTTACGGCGATATATCCGTTTTAGGAGGCGCACATCCTGCGATACTCTCGGACGGAGAGATAATAAGTCTCCCACCTGTAATAAACTCCGAAATAACTCGACTGGAGCCTAATACTAAGGATCTTTTGATCGATGTCACAGGAACCGAAAAAACTACTGTTTTGAAGACACTAGACCTTCTTTGCAGTGTATTGAATGAGCACGTAGGAAGTTTAATTGAAAGGGTTGAAGTTATTGGACCCGGGTCGAATGATTACAGAAAGGACCCACAGTTAGGAAGGACTAAGATCCGATTGAATGAAAATTACATAGGGAAAATATTAGGCTTCGAACCTTCTCATGAAGATATTATCGAATCATTATTAAGAATGAGGTTCGGGCTTTCTGAAGAACAAAAAGGGGAAATAGAAGTAATTGTACCAGAATATAGGCTAGATATACTTCATCAGATCGATTTGGTAGAAGACGTGGCAATGGCATATGGCTACAATAGGATCCCTATTAAGAACCCAACATTTCATACCGAAGGTTCGCTGCTTAATTATACTCTTTCCGGGAAAGTAGCTAGGCTTATACTATTAGGTTTGGGTTTCCAGGAGGTTTCAAGCTTTACTATGGTCGGGGAAGAAGCAAAGATGTTCGAAGGGGAAAACGACAGAGTCATCAAGATAAAGAACCCAATTTCCGAATCGATGAGCTTTTTGAGGCCTAACAATATAGTTTCGTTGCTACTAGTATTAAGAGAGAACCAACACGTGGAACTTCCTTTGAAAATTTTTGAAATGGGTGATTGCGCCTTCGAGAGGAATGGTAGGGTGATTCAGAAGAAGACAATAGCCCTTGCCCTTATGAAGGATGAGCTTAGCTTTGAGGAGATTCAAGCGCTTGTTCACTCATTTTTATCTTCTATAGGGATAGACGTGAAGTATAGGAGGGATGAGAATAAATATTTCATTAGTGGAAGGACTGCCAGAGTGATAGCGAACGAAATACCAATAGGCATATTGGGGGAAGTTCACCCTCACGTGCTAACATCGTTAGGAATAAAATATCCAGTTGGAGCAGCAGAAATCGATATGGACATTCTTTCTAAAATGATTAAAAAATAGACAGGTGATGAATTTGGTAGATCTAAGAATCGTAGCTGAAAGCTTGCCAAAAACGAGGAAAAAATATCTTACGGATTCTTATGCAAAAGAGATGATAACGGATATCGTCGCAACTTTTAATGAAAGAGGGAAAAAATACTACTTAGTTTCGAGAGAAACCATATTCCACCCATTAGGAGGCGGACAGCCGAGCGACACTGGTTTTATATTGGGAGAAAATTTTCAATTTCGAGTTAAGAAGGTTCTTGATGTAAACGGTGTCCTATTTCATTATGGTATATTGTTGAAGGGGGAACTCCCACAAGGGGATGCTAATGCTAAGCTTTTGCTTGATTGGGATAAAAGATACAAGATTATGAGAATACATACGGCTGGCCATATACTTGATTATGCTGTGAACGAGGTTTTAGGCGGAGAGTTTGAAACTTTATCTGCGAGCCACTCTGCTGAAAATGCTTATGTTGAATATAAAATTCCTCCAAGTTTAAAGCTGGACTTGAGATCGCTTGAAGCAAAAGCAAATGAAGTAGCTAAATCATGCCTGCAAGTCAGGGTAGTTTTTGCCGAAAGCAATGATATTCATGAAGTATTAAAAAATGCTCCAAACCTCCGAAGGCTTCCAAATCTCACAGAATATAGGATCGTAGTGATTGATAAAGTAAACTCTATACCCTGTTCTGGCACACATGTAGCCAATACCTGCGAAATAGGAGAAATAAAAGTCCTTAAATCAAACGAAACACCGGGTGGCGTAGCAATATACTATGATGTATATCCCTGACTAATTCTTTCCAAGCGGTAAAAGATTTCAGTATTTGTTGGATATTACCACTGAAAACCTAGCTTTTCAAGGCGGAACTATCATTTTTTAAAAACTATCATCGCGGAAGGCTTTTTAACTTTATTGAGGGTTAAGGGGGCGAAAGTCCCCTTTCTAATGGAAGTTATGGATAGCCCCCTTATAGAAATGCTTTTATAGCTATTTAAAAATAGGTCTAACCATGCTCATGAGCTACCTCTCCTACAAGGCTGAAAGAGCTGGTAGGAGGGTGGTGAAG
>JAEMPT010000009.1 GCA_022759165.1 Thermoprotei archaeon | reverse complement strand
ACGGCGAAATCAGAACAAGATGGATATAGCTAAAGCGAATACTAGATAAGCGGCTATTAAAGCTTCAAAAACCTTTACCTTTTCCACTAACTTTTCGAACAATCGAAGCCCTTTCTCTCCCATGATCTTCATGTTTACCCTAAGTGTGAGGAATTCAACCTCCCTCTCGCTTATATTTAATCTACTACTTTTCAAAGCACTGACGAACTTTTCCCTTAACAGGGAAATTGGAACGAACTCTCCTATAATCTTATAACCTCTTCCCTTCGATCCACCTGTGCTCTCGTGGTTGTCCGTGGTTGCTATTTCAACCACCTCAAACCCAGCATCTCTAGCTGCCTTCTCCAATTCCTTTCTAGCATCTTCCTTCATATTATTACCATCGATCACAGCAAAAGCTCCTAAAGTACTGCCGCACTCTATAGCGAAAACCTTCATACCTAGCGGACCGATCTCATTTTCCGAAGGATCCAGCTCTTCTGCTGGAACCGAAGCGTATCCTAACTTCGGGTGACATTTTCGCGTCGGCAGTTCTGAAAGAGCGGCTTTTAAGTCATCTGCAACCTTTGAATCCCAGTAGACCTCTCCATCGAACTTGTTCTGAGCATCAACCAGGATGCCCGGCAAATTTTCTATGTTTGCTACAAAGTCTCTAGGGATATCGTCCATCGAGCCCTGCCTTCTGGACAACAATATTAACGGAGGACATCCGCTCAGGCTGAAGCCAGTAATTTTTACGTCGCCCTTCTCTATTGTGAAGGGCGAAATACCTTCTTGATCACACTTAACCCATCCCCTTTCCGTTAAAGCCGATGCTATTCTATCCACCAGCTTCTCTACCTCGGCAACGGTAGCGGGGTCGCTTTCGTGTCCACCGACGCCGTGGAAAAAGATGACGTTATAACCTAAGCCTTCAAGCCTTTCTTTCAACATTCTCACTAACTTGGCACCGCTGACGTTTTTGAAGGGACCGGGATGAACGTTGGATACTATAACTACAGTCGGAGGGTCGCCATTTATTCTGAAGAGAAAAAGCTCAACATCCTTCGTTTCTGAAAAGCTGTCTAATACTTTTTCAAAGGAATCGCTCTTGCCAAATAGGGATTCTACGAATGAGCCGAAAAGGAAAAAAGGATCAACTCCATAGGCCAATCTCTTCGATACATATTTCACAATAAATAGACCAAATAGGAGAACTAAGCTTCCAACTACTGCCCTTTCGCTTATCTTGCTGTAGATTATAGCAGAAGCTACAAAGGGTACAGCATACATATAGCTGCCAGGTGATATCGATAGTATAACCAGTGAAGTTATTGAGGGGACCATGAGAAATAGAGAGAAGGGGGGTCTGAAGAGGACAAGCTCGACCATGGCAGCTGTGGCGACTACTACCGATGAAATGGATAAGATCCTTCTCAGGTTTAGTGCGCTGTTCCTCGATGCCAGTAACATCAATGAGGTAAAGGCCAATTCCCCAAAATATACAAGCGTTCCCCTTAATACGGAGAAAGCTATTGATATACCCAGTGCTATGAATGCTAACTTTTTAGTCGACCTACCAAGCAACATTTTGAACGACTGTTCAAATCGCCTTGCCATTATTTACACTTCTTCCTCCTGTTTTTATCTTAATTCTCGAATTAAAGACCTTTTCTATAGTATCTTTCAATTCGATCACAGGTTACGGCATCTGCAAAAGCTCCTTTCAAATCTGAAAGCTTGTTTTTCAAAACGGAGTCATTTGATCTTTCTTAACAGGAAAAAAGAAATCAGAGAGCAATGAAGCCTAAGGCTCTCAACTCGGATCTAATTTGCTCTTCGCATTCTTTGTTAGGGAGTTCAACGACAAGGTCAGCCTTAGCAAATCCTGGAGGTATCTTAAGCCCAAATCTATCGTGCCTGATTTCTATAATATTTCCCCTGAACTTGTATATAATATCGAGCACTTTTTTGAGTTCTCCAGGTGAATCCTTTAGCATCAGGCTGATCTCCACAATTCTACCATCAGCTGAAAGACCCCTTAGAATGATCCTGTAAAGCGTCGTCAAATCAATGTTGCCGCCGCTTAGCACCAATACCGTGTTTCGACCAGCCTTCCCTACAGCGCCATTAAGAAGCGCAGCAAGAGGTAAAGCTCCTGCCCCTTCTACGACCAATTTCGTCCTCTCCATGAGCAGGTATATTGCCCTCGCTATTGAATCCTCATCCACAGTTACTACATCATCAACGACCTCGTTCATTATATCGAAGGTCAAGTTACCCACAGACTTAGTTATTACTCCGTCCGCCAAGCTAGGCTTCGGATCTATCCTCACGATTTCTCCTCTTTCCTTCGATGTTTTGTACTTTGGAGCGGACTCAGGCTCTACTCCTACGACCTTTATATTTCTGTTTTTCAACTTTAGCGCAGCTCCTATGCCCGAAATTAGCCCCCCACCTCCTATTGGAACAACAACCTCATTGACATCGGGTAGCTGTTTCAGAATTTCCATCCCAATAGTTCCCTGCCCAGCTATTATCTCCAAATCATTGAACGGATGCACCAACATCGCCCCTGTTTCCCCCGAAATTTCAAGTGCCTTGTTATACGCATCATCGTATACTGATCCATAAAGCAAGACTTTTGCACCATAAGACCTCGTAGCATTAACTTTGAATGGTGGAGTTGGTTCCGGCATAACAATTGTAGCATCAATGCCCATCATCTGTGAAGAGTAAGCGACCCCCTGGGCGTGGTTTCCGCTGGAAGCAGCGACAACGCCTTTTTCCTTGGCCTGATCAAGGTTCCTCATAATTTTGAAGAGAGCTCCCCTTACCTTAAATGAGCCTGTTTTTTGCATATTCTCAAGTTTTAAAAATACGTTGCCATTCACGATTTTAGAAAACGTTGCGCTATAGTCTAGCGGGGTTCTATGAATCTTTCCTTCTAATCTTGCAAACGCCTCTTCAATGAGCACTCCAAGATTTTCAATCATTTAAGCATCACCGGTTTACTCTTAGTACACTGCGTAGATTTATTATTATTTATATTATTATTTAGGTATTCATTTCAGAAAATCGAAAAAGAGGTAAATTGAGAAAAATAATAAGATTGCGTAACGCAACAAGAGACCTCCTATTAGAAAAGAGACAAGTCAGGAAAATAAACGGCATAACGATTTTAATCTAATACAGTATATTCTGTGCTGTGGTGAATATCACATTGGCTGACAACAAGGCATTTATTTCTGTAGACCTAGAAGGTCTCCCTCATGTCGTGAGCAGGGCTCATTTGTATCAAGACAAACCTTTATGGTCTGAGGCTAGGAAAATAGCTACTACCATTGTAGCTGAAGTTTCGAAAGCTCTCCTAGAAAATGGATATAATGAAGTAGTAATCGCTGACAGTCATGGGGATATGGTAAACATAGATCCATTTGAACTTCCATCAGGCACAATTTTAGTCAGGGGATACCCTAGGATTAGGTCGATGATCTCGGGTGCTGAGGGTAGTTCTGTAGCCCTTTTCATCGGATATCATGCGGGCTTTGGAACGAGGTTAGCCACCTTTGATCATACTTATAGCGGAAGCTCTATACAGAGGGTTGAGATAAACGGCACAACTTGTAGCGAATTCCTCATTAATATGCTTGCTTTAAGTGAAGCTAAAATCCCTGTAATTATGGTGGCCGGGGACGCAGCGCTTGAAAATGAGGTCAGAAAGTTCGCTCCATGGGCTACATTTTTACCTTTAAAGCGATCTCTCAGCAGGTACTCATCGGTAAGTTCGTCAATGCATGAGTTGCTTGGTTCATTAAGAAAGGCGACGCTTGAATCAATAGAAAGCGCAAAAAGAGGAGAACCAAGACTAGTATCGGTGGAGAAGCCGGTGAATCTAAGGGTTACATTCCTCAGCACTGGTTATGCAGACGTAGCTGAGTATCTTCCCTGGGCTAAGAGGATAGATGGGCTAACGGTCGAGATATCTGTAGAAAACGTTATGGGAGCGCTGAGCGTCTTAGAGCTCCTAGCAATGGCTTCAGCAGGGCTCAGAACTTTAACTACATAGGATTTTTAATATCTAAAAAATTTTTAAAAATACGGAATTCAAGGCCTCGTGGTATTGAACGGAACTACGATCTCCCCACTAATTATTTTACTAGTTATATTCTGGACGAAGCTGTTCAGACTTGCAGGAACATTCTTAAGAGGTAGTTCTATATAGCAAGCTGTGTTCGGGTCTCCTGGAAGACCAAATTGCATTTTGTAATAACCGCTCGTCTGATTGTTATTGATGATCTTCCCGAGTATGTAGTTTAATGCAACACTATAATCTTGAATATACGACGTTATGTAGTTGTTAGGAGCAAACGAGGACTTATCTGTATATTTAACCGTTACTAGAACGGAAGTGTTCTTTACTGCTTCAAATAATCCGTAATTCCCAAGGTTAACGCTAGAAAGGATCACGTCAACGCCACTAGATATCATGCTCTGTGCTATGCTCCTGGTTTTTACCGGGTCATTGAAGTCACCAACCCAATTAGCTATGACCTGGACGCTTGAATTGTATGTTTTAACGGCCATCAATACTGCGTTCACTTCAGCGATGCTAAATGGAAGATCTTGTCCTCCCAAGTAGCCTATCTTTCCAGTCTTAGTCACCTGAGATGCTATTGCCCCCAATACATAGAACCCTGTGGGGAAGTTTCTATCTATATTCCACACGTTCTTCGATTGGTTAGCCATT
Organism: Thermoprotei archaeon; assembly: GCA_022759165.1. Lineage (GTDB taxonomy): Archaea > Thermoproteota > Thermoprotei_A > Sulfolobales > Fervidicoccaceae > ARK-14. The sequence goes on along the minus strand of JAEMPT010000009.1, from coordinate 5,281 downwards.
GGACCATCAGTTTCTACTATAAAGATCACATTTGGATATTGGGCAGCGAGCTGCAATGCCGCTGTATTAAACTGAGCGCCATGAACCCATAATATGTTGTAACCTAGGTTTATGTACTCCGTAAGAACTCTAGCTGCGTCAGGCACTGCAACGTTATCAGAATATGAAGTCGTTATACCGTATGTGGATCCAGCTTTCACCACTGCCAGATATCCCAAAGTATTAAAATCAGCATCCTGAACGCTTCCTGGGAAAATGGCTGCCAATTTATATTGTTTCGATGCTGGGGGCTGTGTTGTTGTGGTTGTAGTAGTTGCAGGTGCAGTTGTAGTAGTGGAAGGAGATGCTGTTGTAGTCGCTGGTGCACCTCCTCCCCTAGTAGCTAGGTATGCCCCTGCAATTGCTATTACCAATATAACCACTACTATCCCTATTATTGCCGAAGTAGAGATCCCTCTGTTCGTATGAGAACTTTCCATTAAATTCACCTTTTGTTAGTCAGTGATTTTGTAATTATTGTTTCCACAGTTATATATTTAATTATTGTTGCAAAATATACTTCACAAAATATAAATACCAACTAAAGCGATTCGATACAAACTGAAGCTGTTCTAACTATTCGGGGAAACGGTGGTCGCTTTGGAGGTTGAAATGAAGGAGATAAGCAAAAGGTTCGGTGAAGTTCAAGCGCTCGACAACGTTTCAATGAAAATAGGTTCTGGAGAAATCGTCGGCCTCGTAGGCGAGAACGGTGCCGGAAAGACCACGCTCATGAACATTCTCTACGGGCTCTATAAGGCAGACAAGGGAAGAATTATCGTAAACGGAAGAGAAACAAATATTCAATCTCCTAAAGATGCGATCTCTCACAAAATTTTCATGGTACATCAACATTTTAAGCTAATAGGAAACTTCACCTCGCTGGAAAACATAATCTTGGGCTCTACATCCGGGAGAGAAGATTTCAAGAGGATGAACCTACAAGTCTACAGGAAGAGAATAGAAGAACTCATGAGGGAACATAAGCTAGAAATACCATTGGATGAAAAAGTTAAGAATCTCTCTGCTGGGACGCAACAAAGGATCGAGATCCTTAAAGCTCTATATAGGATGGCCGAGCTGCTTATTCTAGACGAGCCTACTACTAACCTCACTCCCCAGGAAACGGACGAGCTGCTGAGATCGGTGCTTGAGATGAAGAAAAGAGGAATAAGCGTCGTTCTTATAACGCATAAGATAAGGGAAATAGTAGAAACAGTCGACAGAGTGGTTGTTCTTAGAAAGGGTAAGTTAGTAGGTGAAGTACCTAAAAATGAGATCACTCCTGAGAAAGTTGTAGAGATGATGGTGGGGAGGAAGGTCGACCTCGAAAGCGAGCTAAGCAACATAATAGTCCCGAGAGCACCCGGTGCAGAAGAGGCTGAGATCCTCAGAATCGAAGGGATCTCGACTACCGGAGACGAGGGAATAAAGCTAAAGGATATTTCTTTGGCAGTACGTCGTGGAGAGATATTTGGGATAGCAGGAGTATCCGGAAACGGTCAAAAAGAGCTCTGCGAAACTATCATGGGGATACATCGACCCATAAAGGGTAGGATCATCTACAATGGTAAGGACTTATCTGAGGCCGATGTAAAGGAAAGGATAAAGCAAGGCTTCAGATTCATTCCGGAAGACAGAATGATCGACGGCTCTCTTCCAACCATGACCTTATCGGAAAACATCATTTTAGGCTTTCAAAATTTTGAACAATTTCAGAGACACGGCTTTCTTCTTTATGAAAAGATAAACGAGAGTGCCAGGAAGGCGATAGCTGAGTATGAGATAAGGGCACCGAACGAAAAAATTAGAGTCGGCAAGTTGAGCGGGGGTAATATACAGAAAGTCGTCGTCGCCAGAGCTCTTTTGCTAGAGCCAGGTCTACTCATCGCTTACAACCCTACCAGGGGATTGGATATAGGTGCTACAGAGAAAATACTCAGGCAAATCGTTGAGCTAAGGAATTCAGGCGTTTCCATTATAATGGTTTCAGAGGACCTTGATGAGCTTATGCTTGTTTCTGATAAGATAGCGGTTATGTACAAAGGAGAAATAATAGGAATTCTAAGTAAGGAGAGCTTCGATAAATCCAAGATAGGACTCATGATGGCAGGTATAAGGGAAGGAGGTATTGGAAAATGACCGCAGTGTCCAAAACTACAGTCAAAGATTACCTTAAAGCAGCAGCTTATTATCTGCTTGCTATAGCTGCAGCCTTTGGCGTCGCTGGGCTCATCTTGCTTACTATGCACCAAGACGTCCTACTGGGATACAAAACGATCCTAACGACTAGCTTCTCATCTCTTCCGAACTTTGCCCTCACAATATTCAAATTCACTCCAATATACTTAATGGGTCTTGGATTCTCGATACCCTTAGCATCTAGGAAATTCAACGTAGGCATTGAAGGGCAGTTTCTCTTAGGGGCAGTAGGAGCTGCCGCGGTCGGTATAACGCTCACCGGGATGCCCGGCTACATAATTCTGCCGCTTCTTCTTACGGTAGCTCTGATAATGGGAGCAATTTGGGCCAGCGTTCCCGCTTTGTTGTTGTATTTCTTCAGAGTGAATGAGATAATTTCCACAATCCTCATGAACTTCATTTCATTCTACTTAGTTGACTTGATAGCGCTGGGGCCTTGGAGAGACGTTACTGCCGGGCATCCTATGACCATACAGATATCAAGTTCAGCAAGGCTTCCGATAATAGGATCGCAGATAAACATCGGTTCTCTGTTCACAATAGCCCTTGCTGTTCTTGGATTCTTTATTTTATATAGAAGCACTTTCGGATATGAGCTCAGAGCTTCTGGTTCAAACCCCATAGCAGCATTCAAGTTCGGGATAAAAACTTCGTTTTTGGCTCCGCTATCGTTGGTTCTAGGAGGTGCAGTGGCAGGGCTTGCAGGTGGTCTTGAAGTATCTGGTCTGTATTTCAGGCTTGTAGAAGGTATGCAGAGTAACTACGCCAACCTAGCTATTATAGTATCTCTTATGGCAAGGGGGAACCCCGTTGCGCTTTTACTTACATCTTTCTTCTTTTCGATGATCGAGATCGGTGCGAATGCTATGCAGAGGACCATGGGAACGCCTTACGAGATAGCTCTGATAACCGAGTCTCTAATGATGCTATTCGTGATGACAGTCGACGCAATTAGGCAGAAAAGGAGGTGATTTAAATGAACTACGCTGAATTGACCAGTCTATTAGGATATATCCTTGTGCTGATGGTACCATATTCGCTCGCTTCCATGGGAATAATGGTAGGCGGTAGAGTAGGAGTCTTCAACGTTTCAACAGAGGGCGTTATGTTGAGCGGCGCAAGCGCTGCTTTCCTTGTAACATACTTCAGTGGCAGTTATACTTTGGGAATACTATCTGGAATAGGTGTAGGCTTACTTATCGGGCTGATGATGACATTTTTTGCCAACAAGCTCAAAATTGATCAGTTCATCGTCGGAATATTATTGTATATATTCGCAACAGGATTCGGGTCACTCCTATACAAAGAGATCATAGGAATAACGCTATATCCCCCGAAGGTGAACCTCTTACCAAAGATCAAGATACCGTTGCTATCCCAGATACCATACTTGGGCCCAATATTGTTTAACCAGGATGCTATAGTATATATAACGATCCTCATAGCACTCTTGCTTTACTACCTTCTATTTAAGACCTCTTTCGGACTCAAGATAAGGAGCATAGGAGAAAATCCCAGGGCGGCGGATGCTCTCGGTATAAACGTATTTCTAATGAGGCATATATTCACTCTGATAGGCAGCGCGCTGATGGGAATGGCTGGAGCATACCTTGCTCTGGGTTTTACTGGAATATACACTAATACGATAGTGAGCGGCAGAGGATGGATATCTATAGCTATAACGATATTTGGTAGATGGAACCCGCTCTGGATACTGGTAGGAGCTTTACTTTTCGCAGGGGTCGAGGTTCTAGTCTACACACTACAGGCCATGGAGGTAAGCCTGCCTTACCAAGTTCTGATGATGCTTCCCTTCATAATAACGTTGCTTATTCTCATCTACACGTCTAGAAAGGCAGAGATGCCGGCGGCGCTCGGGAAGCCTTATGATAGAGAATCGTTCGAGGAATAGCGCGCCCTCTCCTTTTTGATCCTTTTTTCTTCTATACCCTTTTTTTAAGGGGTCACGATTTGGTCGAAGCCGATGTTTATTTAAACGAAAATGCACTGAACACATTGAAGCTTTACGAAAGCATGAGGGAAGTCACATTCGAGGATTTCCTAGAGTTCAGAGGCAATCACGCAACTGTAGTGATAGGCGAAAAGGAATTTTCTCTAACAGTACCAAAACCAAAAAAAGTTGAACCGGAGTCATTTGAGATCGAAAGCACGACGGTGTGGAGCTTCCCCGAAAGGGGGAAATGGGCAACCCATAAATACAATGCCTCGTATAGAGGTAACTGGGCCCCACAGGTGGCCAGGAATTTGATTATTTTATACTCTGAGGAGGGGGAGAGGGTTCTTGACCCTTTCATGGGGAGCGGCACTACTATAATTGAGTGCCTGCTTCTGAAGAGGAAGTGCATTGGGATAGATATAAATGAGAAAGCCGTGATGCTTGCATGGAGCAGGCTAGAACCCCTTTTAAAAAATGATCGCGAAGTTAGGCTATTCAAAGGGGACGCTAGGAGGCTTGATTTAATAGAAGACGAGAGCATAGACTTCGTTGCGGGGCATCCCCCATATGCGAATATAATTAAATATTCAAAATCGGTTGACGGAAATGGAGACCTCTCAAGGTTGAAGCTGGAATCTTACTTAGAGTCTATGGGAGATGTTGCAAAGGAACTTTATAGGATTCTCAAGCCGGGTAAGATGGCAGCAATTATGATAGGCGATGCCAGGTCCAAGAAACACGTAATTCCCTTAGGTTATATGGTAATGAAAGAATTTCTAAGAGCAGGGTTTACCCTCAGGGAGCATATTATAAAGGTTCAGCATAATATGGTGGGTACAATTCCTTGGATGAAAAGGAACAGAGGTTTCCTTTTACTTAAGCATGAACATATATTCTTATTCGAAAAGGCTGTGGAGCGCTATACATACAGCAGGGACCTACCTTTGTCAACATAATCCTGTTAACATTTTATTCCCTTATTTGAGACGAGACACTAATTTTGCTTTATAACTGAAAGCCTCGCGGTGAACGGCGAGGATAACGAGGAAGGTGAGAAAAGCTTTTTTGCCTCACAGGGATCTA
>JAEMPT010000036.1 GCA_022759165.1 Thermoprotei archaeon | reverse complement strand
TGCTTATGCTTGAACTCCCTTCTGCAGAGAGGGACATCCTCTGAGATTTCTAACCAAGCAGAAGCAAAAACTTTTCTAACTCTCCTCGCCATCCCCGCCGTGAACGGCGAGGTTTTCAGTTATAAACAAGCGCCTAAAGATAAAAATATTGACAGTAAACGGTTAAACTGGAAAAGTTTCCAGTTTCGATAATTTAAATAAAGAGTTGCAGTTAAGCAAAGCGGAAAGTTAAATACAACTAAACAAAAGTAGAATGTCAACATATCATTCGACAAATCGCCTTGAACGATTGAATGAAGAGGTGGGTTGCTTGGGGGAAGACTTGTTTGAAAAAAGAAGAGAAATATTGACCGAGAACGGTGGTGATTTCGCCGGCGGTGCTCTACTTGGATTGGTATACACTACGTTTGTTTTTTTCATTAGAGAGATGGCTGGCGGCACTCTCTCTGGTGATTCGCTCATTTTAGTTGGGATAGCAACAATCACTCTGTTGAGCTGGGGTTCTAGGGTTTTTTACGCCTCTGTTCTCTTCATAGCTTCTTACGCCGGCGCCGGAATTGTGGCGTCTCTAATTTACAGGTACTACAGTCAATCATATTTCGTACTATATTCGTTCCTGCTAGGCTCAGTGCTTGGATACGTTCTTTCAGTGATTGAAGTAAGCGTTTTTAGCTCAAGAAGAAGCCGAGGTGAAAAGGAAGAATTAGCGGAAGAAGCAGGCGGGAAGTAAGGGCGTAGGGAGTTTAAGCATAGATGAAAGATCTAACAATGAACTCAGAAAGACCTAGGGTGCTGAATTTAAGATATTTATGATATACCTCAAGGTTAAATTTGAACCGCAAGGTCGCTTGAAAATCTTAAAGCCCAGTTGTTAAGGAATGGGTTCGCCGACATCACCATTTGCAACTGAAGTTTCGGTTTTTAAGGAGGTTAGGAGATCGGCCTTTTCTTTCAATTTTCTCATAACCATTTCGTGCAAACTATGCAAGAGCTTTTTCTTATCCTCCATCAGAACTATGTCCTGGTACCCTATGGCAATTATGTGGTGAGAGAATGGGCTAGGCAGGTCGCTCGGTGGCGTAGTTACTACCCTCAATTTTTTGTTCTCTATCCACTTAAGAACAGTTTTAGCAGCTTTGAGGTCCATATAGTCCTCCATTACTTCTCTCAGCGTTTCCCTTAAGACTATATTAGATGGGTCATCCTTCAGTACCTCGAGTATCGTTTGAGCACTAAGCTGCATCTTATGAGGGGACCTTTCCCACCCCTTATAATTCCTCAGTATCATGAAAGCCCTCTGCGCGCAGTGTCTGAACCTTCTTCTGAACATCTCTGTGTTTATCACCGCCCTCCTCAGCTGTTCCTCGATGCTCCTAGAAGTAACGCTTTTAATAAGCTGATTTGCTTTTATTTCAGGTCTTCCAGTCAACGTTAGCATGAATGCATTGTCACTTACTGTCACTCTAACTGGGATTCCCATTGATTCCGATATAGCATAGGCATATGCCCTTGAAAGGGCGTCGTTTGCTCTTCTCCCAAAAAGCGAGTGAAATATCAAGTTCCTACCCCTTGCATCGTCATATATCTCTATATGGATAGTCTTATCGCTCGCTACTACGCCTCCGGTGAACAAATACTGTTCCTTTATATATTCTACCGCTTCTCTAGCCGCATTTACCTCTAAACCCGTCTCTTTTGCAATTTCCTCAGAGACCTTATCTGCATCCATGCCATTGTCTTCGAGAAGCTCGGCGACTCTTCTTCTGAATTTTCCAACTAGCAAGGCGGAATCGAAGGCTAGGGGAAGCATCTCGCTATACCATGACGGCACAGTTGGCCTTTGTCCCTCGGCGCTCTCCACATACACTTTGCTTCCGCTTAGCCTGATGAATCTGTAAGTCTTCCCTCCTAAAACGAATATATCGCCCGGGGAAAGTATTTGCACGAATCCCTCGTCGAGGTCGCCTATATATAGTCTCCCCTTCAGGTAGACCCTCAATTTCGCCTCATCAGGTATTGTACCCTGGTTTAAGTAAAATATCATCCTAGCTCCTTTCTTCCTGCCGAAAGTTCCCTCCAGCGGGTCGTACCAAATCTTTCTGTAGACATTAGCTCCTTCAAGCGACTTATCGCTTCCTCCCAAATACTTCAATACATCCTCGAACTCCTCCTCAGTCAAATTATGGTATGGGTATGCCCTCTTAATGATTCTATATGCATCTTCTACCTTCCATTTGTTCTCAAGGCTCATTCCGACGATCTGCTGAGCAAGCACATCCAGCGGCTTCATAGGTATCGATGCTCTATCGATCTTCCTATCAACTGCCGCCTTCGCCAGCACAGAGCATTCCACGAGATCGTCCCTGTCTACAACTATTATCCTGCCTTTGCTCACTTCGCTCAATCTGTGGCCTGCTCTTCCAACCCTCTGGAGAAGCCTGCTAACGCTTTTTGGGCTGCTCAATAGTAACACGAGGTCTATGTAGCCTATATCGATCCCCAACTCTAACGAAGTAGAGGAAACGACCACCTTTAGCTCTCCTTTTTTAAGCTTTTCCTCTACATCAAGTCTAATGTCCCTGCTGAGGCTGCTGTGGTGAGCCCCTATATCATCTATGTTTACCATCGGGCTGTCCTTTAAAATCGTCTTCAACTTGTACACTACTCTCTCCGTGGCGCTTCTAGTATTCGTGAAAATGAGCGTAGACCTATGCTTTAAGACAAGGTCGGCTATGGTTCTGTATATCCCTTCGTTCAGCTCCTCGCTTGAAGATTCAATCAGGTTCTCAACGGGTACTATGACCTTTATGTCGAAGGGCTTGTTGAATCTCGCGTCTACGATCCTCACTTTCCTCGGCTTTCCATCATCTCCGTATCCTCCCAAGAACCTAGCTACTGCGTTTAATGGGGCAATGGTCGCGCTCAAGCCTATTCTTTGCACGGGTCTACCGACCAGCCACTCAAGCCTTTCCAGCATGAGAGAAAGACTCGAACCCCTTTTCGATGTAGCCATCTCGTGTATCTCATCAACCACTACCCACTTCACTCCTTTAAGCCTTTCCCTGAACTTGGGTGCAACCAAGATTATGGAAAGGGACTCAGGAGTTGTTATTAGGAAATGGGGCGGCTTTCTAACCATGGCCTGTCTCTCGCTCTGAGGAGTATCTCCCGTCCTCACCGAAACCTTCAGCTCAGGTAGCTCAATGCCGAACTTTTCCCTTGCGACTTTCCTTATTCCTTCTAAGGGCTCGCTCAAGTTCCTCTTTATATCGTTGTTGAGAGCTCTAAGGGGAGAAATGTACAATACATAGATCTTCTCTTCGAGCCTTTCACTTTCGCCCATCGCGTAAAGCTCGTCAATAAGCCCTAGGAATGCCGCTAGAGTTTTTCCTGTGCCAGTCGGACTTGATATTAGGACGTTCTCCCCCTTTTTTATAAGAGGTATAGCTTTAACTTGGGGCTCCGTGAGATGCCCAAACGTCTGTTTAACCCACTCTGAGGTATATGGCCTAAGCATAGACATAGCTCTTCTCTCTTCCTTTGAACTCAATGGCAATCTTCACACCTTATAGATGAAGCGTTTTCAGAAATCGATCGTTTGAGCCCTTCCATGAAAAATGATATAATAAGAGTAATATCCTTTCCTCTAATATTGCGAAGATCTTCTCAAAATTGAGCTAATATTCAAGAATGGGACGACATAGGATGTTTTACGCTAGAAACGTCAACTACTTCTTCTATCTTTTATTTAGTTCCAGTCTGAATACTTACGATGATATTCTGCATAAGACTTATACTTAAATAATTCGACGGCATACCCTTTTCAATATAGCAGGGAGTTGATATTTTTGGGTCTACCGAAGCGGATTAGGATAAGCGATAAGTTTAGGTTTGAGTGCACCCGTTGCGACCTATGTTGCGGAACAGGCCCGAACGTATCGATTACTATCTATGACGCTGTAAGGATTGCCGAAAAAATCAACGTAAGCATCGATGATTTTCTGAGGTTCTATGTAAAAGTGGTTATTGCTGATATGATCCCAGTTATGCTCCTTCCTGGGGATATGAAAGGACGATGCGCCTTTCTAGGTTTCAGTGAAAATGGAAAGACGTACTGCAAGATATATGAAGCTCGCCCGATGAAATGTAGGCTCTTTCCGATAAAAATTTTCAAACTATCCGGGGAAGAGCTAGAAATCGACGAGGAGTGCCCCGGAATAGGCTCAGGACCTGAGAGAGAAGTGCCAAAAGAGTTAGTCGAAAACTACAGGAAAGAGCTCAAAATGCACTACGAGATCCTTCACAAGCTAATAATTGAAGATGGACTAGAGCCTATCGAGGCTTTGAGAAATGCTCTAAACATCGCTTCTTATGAATTGGGCAAAGAGATGAGGAAAGGCTTTTATAATGCTAAATCATAAAAATTAGGGTCTCAGTCGGGGAAAAAATATGAAAACTAGGCTCATAGAAATTTCCTTCGCCAGCGATGTGGCACTCGTACATCCTGAAGATGCTAGGCAGATGGGAATAGATATCGAGAGTAGACTTCTCATCAGAAGGAATGGTATGCCCATAGCTGCTTTTTCGCCAATGATCAGCCAAGATCTCGTGGGGAAAGGAGAGATCGGAATTCCCAAATCGGTGGCAAACGCACTTAAATTATCTGATGGAGAGGAAGTTTCCGCTGAAGGGGTTACCGCTTCGGAAAGCCTGAATATTATGGCGAAGAAGACTCAAGGGATGAGACTGTCAAGGGAGGAAATAAGAAAGCTGATAGCCGATATGGTCTCAGGACTACTTGACGATGCAGCAATAGCGGAATTCGTTACACTGCAATCTACCGTTGGCATGGATGATGATGAGATACATGAGCTCATCAGGGCAATGGTTGAGACTGGAAATAAGATAGAGTTCCCTTATCCGGTTTACGATGAACACAGCATCGGTGGTGTTCCAGGAAACAGTAAGGTCGCGTTGCTGGCTGTCCCCACTTCTGTAGCACTTGGTCTCAAGGTACCGAAAACCAGTAGCAGAGCTATAACCTCGCCCAGTGGAACCGCCGACACCATGGAAGCTCTTGCGAATGTATCGCTCACGACGGAGGAGATAAGAAATGCAGTCGAAAAAGCAGGGGGTACAATCGCCTGGACAGGTCGTCTCAACCTGGCTCCGGCTGACGATATAATGGTGAGGATAGAGAGGAGGCTCCTTTTGGATCCTCCTTCTCAGGTCGTTGCTAGCATTCTTTCAAAGAAAGTATCCTTGGGGATATCCGGTCTCGTGATCGATTTGCCCGTTGGCAATGGAACAAAGCTACAATCGGAGAGGGAAGCGGAGAACCTCGCGGCGATGTTTGTGAAGCAGGGCGGGAAGTTCAACATGAGCATAAAGGCACTTATAACATTCGGTGGCGAACCCATCGGATACACCATAGGTCCCAACTTGGAGGCCATAGAAGCGCTTACCGCCCTGATGAAGGGCGAAGCGTCTCAGAGCCTTATGGATAAGGCGATGTATATAGCTGGGGCGCTATACGAGATGGCGGGGAAGGCAAACATAGGTGAGGGGGAAGCGCATGCTAGAGATGCCTTCAAGAGCGGTAAATCCTATGAAAAGTTCAAGAAGATACTTGAGATGCAGGGAGGGAATCCTGAGGTTAAGCCAGAAGATATACCTGTGGGAGAGTATAGCGAAACAATTTACTCGAATAAGAGCGGTGCAGTGACGTTCATAGATAACAGAGCTCTCACTATAATTTCTAGGTTGGCTGGTGCCCCACTGGATAAGGCTGCTGGCATAAAGCTATATGTGAAGATAGGTAACAGAGTCAAGTCAGGCGATCCACTTTTCAAAATATACTCCTCCTCTTCCCACAGGCTCAGCGAGGCCTTAGCTTTTGCCAACAGCGTTAAGGAAATAGAGATTGGAACCATGCTCCTTAAAGTTTTTCCATAAAGAAATAAATCCTACCGCATATAGGCTATATATGATATTGTAGTTTCACTAAGAGGTTGGTACAATTGTTGGCAATAGAGGTCGATGATAAGGGATTTTTGAACTTAACTAATAACGGAAGCCTGCCAGTTATAGTTTGGAAGATCGAGTTCTCCTATTACATAACAGTTACTCCATTAAAAAAAGACGAGGAGGAAAGGGGGGGTAGGAGGCTTATAACAGAGTCGGTGGATAGGAAGATAGAGCTGAAACCTGGAGAAAGCTTTCGCTATTATACCAAGCTCCCAAGAGAGGTGATGAAAGAGGTGATCGTCTACTACGAAGACGTGAATTCATTTAAAAAAAGTTATCTAAGGCTTCAGCCTTAATGGAGGTGCGTTCTCTTGCCAGGAGGTAAAGCCGATTCTCCTACAGTAGAAAACCGCTTGTACCACATAATGGTTGCTCCAGGGGAGATCTCCAAATATATTCTTTTACCAGGCGATCCCGGAAGAGCTGACAAAATAGCTGGGACTTGGGAGGAAAGCAGGCTCATAGCCAGGCACAGAGAGTACACTACTTACACCGGGAAATACAAGGGAAAAGACATCTCTGTGACTTCAACGGGAATAGGCGGACCCAGCACAGCCATCGCAGTGGAGGAGCTTCTGAGGGCGGGAGGAAACACGTTCATTAGAGTGGGCACTACGGGTGCCATCCAGCCATATATAGAGACGGGGGATCTCATAATAACCGTCGCGTCCGTCAGGCTAGAGGGGACTAGCAAGCAATATGTTGTGCCAGAGTACCCAGCTTCAGCCAGCCCAGAGGTCGTGATGGCCTTGGTAGAGGCAGCGGAATCTTTAGGAGCGAGGTACTGGGTCGGAATCACAGCTTCAACTGACAGCTTCTACGTAGGACAGAGTAGACCTGGTTATAAAGGATACTTTCCATCTTTCGCTAAAAATATAATTGAGGATATGAGGATAGCGAATGTACTCAACTTCGAAATGGAATCCTCTACTATATTCACGCTTTCAAACATATACGGTGCAAGGGCAGGCGCCGTGTGCGCGGCAATCGCACAGAGGTCTAGCAACGACTTCATGCCAGGAAAAGGGATAGATGAGGCCATCGCTGTGGCTAATGAGGCCGTGAGGCTTCTGCATGAGTGGGACGAGGCTAAGGAAAAGGCTGGGAAAAAATTCTTCTTCCCGTCTCTTTTGAAGTGATCCCGATGACGTTGAAACCGCCATTACTACACGCATCAGTAGGAAACATCAATGTCGATTTAACCATTTATTTGGAAAAACTCCCTAATCCCGATGAATCTATCAAGGCCGAAAAATTCTCGGTGGGAAAAGGAGGCGGAGCTTTAAACTATGCTGTTGCAGTCTCGAGATATGGCCATAGAGCCAGGCTGATAGGTGTTACCGGCAGGCTTTTCGAAAGCCTCGGTTTTATGAAGGAATTGGAAAAAGAAGGCATCGATACCGCCTCTATAGTTATGAATGAGGAAGGACTCCCGGGCTTCTCTACGATTATAAATGTCAAGGGGGAACAGAGGAGGCTGATAACTTATAGGGGGTCTAATTTACTCCTCAGCAAAGAGATAATAACCGAAAGAGTAAAAAGATCGCCTCTACCTCGGATAATCCATTTCGCTAGCTTGAATCCTTCCCTTTTCGAGGCCTCAGCATCCTCCATAATAGCTGAAATGCAAAAGAAAATATTGATCACCTATGATCCCGGAACGGAAACCAAGGGGAACGAGGAACAGATCAAAAAGGCTATGAGGCTGGCGGATATTTTATTCCTGAACGAAAAGGAGGCTATGACAATCTTTGGAGAAGACGCTGAAGGTTCAGTTGAAGATTACGTTTCCAAACAGAAAAAAATTGTAGTTTTGAAAAAGGGATCTCGGGGGGGCACTGTTTTCAGCGGTAAAGGGCAATTTTCATGCCCTGCCCAGACAATAGATCCTGTGGACACAACCGGAGCAGGCGATGCCTTCGATGCGGTATTCAACAGCTGCTATATCGAGGGAGCAGAGATAGAACAATGTCTAAGAGCAGCGGTGGCGGCCGGAACTCTGAAGTCTCTCAAGTCTGGCTCCTCATCTTCACCTAGCAGAGAGGAGATTGAGACTTACATGGAGAGATTGAAAACTTCTTCTCAGATTTAAAGGACAAGGATTAGAGATCACCTTTGAATTTGGAGCTAAAATACCTCACATAGTTTAGGCCAGAAAGGAACAGGTCAATGAGTTTTAAGAGAAAAAGCTTGATAATATCTTAAAAGGTGCGGGGGGTGGGATTCGAACCCACGCAGGACTGCTCCATCGGAGCCTCAGTCCGACCCCTTTGGCCATGCTCGGGCACCCCCGCCCAACGAATTTTTGAAGAGAAGAACCGTAAATAAATATTTAGTAACAGAAAGCTGATTTAACTTAATAGGAAAAATCAAAATGTGAAGATCGTAACGCAGTCTTCCTAGAATAAGCAAAAAGTTTCGCCTCGGGGGGGATACTCGTAATCGAAATCGGAACCATTTACCCCTTTGCTTTGAGCGAAAGAATTCACGGCTTTAGCGAGATGCGAGGGTATAATTTCCTCATAGCCAAAATTTCTTTCACATGAGGATACATTATAACGATTTCCTCCTCGAAGCTATCTCCTATAGATTCATCTATGCTGTAGAGCTTTTCCTTCAAACGAATACAGTCTTCTTCGCTACTAAAGCTCACCATTACGGCTGGGTGCGCGCTAACTCCCGCCAGGAATAGGTTTTCCAGGGCTTTAATTTGGAGATAGAAATATTTCTCCGGGGCGCCAGTGATTCTCTCAAAATCTTCGCCGGTGCAACCCTTTATAGATACTCTCACGTGCAAAAAAGGGAAGTTAGATAGTTGCTCCGCATAGCTCTCGTGTTTCCCCAATAAGAGTCCATTCGTCTCTAAAATAAAAGTAAGGCGCATTAATGAGGAAATGTGCTCAAGGACTTTGAGAAGATGCTCAAAGGCTAACGTTGGCTCTCCGCCGCTTATTCTGACCTTATCATACCCCTTCCTTGCAGCTATATCCACTAGTCTCTCAGCGACCACTCTGGGAGAAAGCAATTCTCCTATAGACTTGTAAGAATCCCTTTCCTTCCAACCCCAGCAGAAGGTGCACTTCAAATTGCAACCTACAGCGTCAGCAGTGGCTATTCCTCCATACCAGAGACCTCCCCTGAACCTATAATATTTCCTCCATACTTCTCCTTTTTCTCTTTTTGAAACGGCTTCCTCGACTATGCTTCCAAGCTCAAAAGGATCATACATGGATACCGTCTCGATCAGAAATCCATAAAAGGTCCACCGGACTATTTCTTTTTCTATATGCTCGCCAGTGAAGGGAAATGATAGAGATCGCGCTGATATTCGTTTCCTTCGCCATAATAGTTGCTTTAGTAGGAATGAAGAAAGACATAAACATAGCGTTAATATCAGGAGCAGCAGTAATGCTATTTTACTTCGCTGGTTCCAGCATTGTTGACGTGATCGTTAAGACTGTTAAAGACGAGAGGACGATTTTTCTTTTGACGACCTCCTTTACAATATCGGTGCTAGCAGAGCTCTACAAGAAAACAGGAGCTATTTCAGAGTTCAGCAGAGCTATGGCTGCAAAGATTAGAAGCCCTAAGGCTATATTAGCCTTGGTACCAGCTGTGCTCGGGTTACTTCCCATAGCTGGAGGCGCGCTCATGTCTGCCCCTATTGTGGAAACCATCGGATCAGGGATCGGAATGAGCCAAGACCTGATGATCTTCCTCAACGTTTGGTTCAGACATTATCTATTTCTATTCTACCCTATGGGGCAGAGCATCATCGTAGCTTCCGCAACGATGGGGATAAGCCCAGTCGAGCTAGGCGCGATTCAGATCCCAATAGCCGCCTTCATGGTTACCTACGGCCTATTATTCACCAGGAAGTACAAGGGGAGCTTCAATGCCGAGATAACTTACAAAATGGGCATTTGGAAGAGCGGGGGACCAATGTTAATAGCGATCGCGGCCTCTCTCGTTCTAAACTATTTTGTGGGCAACTATGGAATACCATTAGGTATTCTTTTGGGAATTTTTACGCTCCTCGTTTCCGTGAGGCCCGGATGGGGGGCTTTAGGCGAGGCCTTAAGGAGCAAGATGGTGCTTTCGCTCACTCTCTCGGCATTTTCTATAATGCTTCTACAGCACTCCATAACTGACACACGGGCCTCGGAGGTGATCTCTGAAGCCATAAAAAGCAGCTCCATACCTATCATATTTCTGGAAACCATTATTCCAGGGATCCTCTCTGCATTAACTTCCTCGACTGTTACTGGAATAGTGACGGTAGCGCCTATCCTTTCATCGCTTCGACAACTTACAATATTTGACGCCTCTATAATTTACACCAGCAGCTTCATCTCATACACTATATCCCCCACGCATCTTTGTCTGATATACACTGCGAGGTATTTTAACAGGGGTGTAGGAGGAAGCTATAAGTATATGCTCCCTGCCGCAGCATTCGTGTTGATCTTCACGATATTATATTACTTTGTTCTTTTTCCAATAATCTGATTGCTTTTTTCATTCTTATCCTAGTCGCTGGTTGTTTACTACTTTTTATAACTGAAAACCTCGCCGTTCACGGCGGGGATGGCGAGGAGAGTTAGAAAAGTTTTTGCCTATACTGGGTTAGAAATCTCAGAGGATGTTCCTCTCTGCAGAAGGAAGTTCAAGCATAAACA
>JAEMPT010000071.1 GCA_022759165.1 Thermoprotei archaeon | reverse complement strand
GGGGATGGAGCAAAAGCTTATAGGTTTTCTTTCCCTAATTGCTTTTGATGATGAGCAATTCGAAAGCGTGGTTGCCCCTAAGCTCTTGGATGCGGGATCGGCAACCCCTCAAACAAGTTAATATATGAGGGGAGCTCTGACCCCCTGAATGCCTCTCAAATGACAGATGTAATCCCGAACAGATGAGGGGAACCTATGAACGCCCTAAAGGGCGGGGAGGAGGTCAGGTTGCAGGGCGAATTAAATAAAGCCTTCAGTGCTAAGACTATTAAAGCAAACAGACGAGGTAATCTTTAAAAACCTAGTTTAGAAGCTATACAATAGCTTAAAAATGTTTTAGTGATCCTTGAATGAAAAGGAGCAGACTTCCTCAATTGAAAAATATTTGGAGGTATAGAAGGTTATGTCACCTAAGAAGTTTAGCGTTTTAGATCATGTTCTCGTTCCAAAACATGAAAGAATACCTATATCAGAAGTTCCAAAAGTATTGAAGGAGATCAATGCGACAATAAACCAGCTCCCTCTCATAAGGACGAGCGATCCAGTCGCTAGAGAACTGGGCGCGCAGCCTGGAGAGCTAATTAAAATCGAGAGGGAAGACGAGTATACGGGGAAAACGATCGTTTATAGATTAGTGGTGATTGGATAAAATGTCGACGGATCAAGAAGCTTCAACGGGACCCGCAGAATCGTCGAAAAAGCCTTCAGAACTCTCATTTTTAAATGAGGAGAACAGATGGCTTCTCGCTAGGAAATTTATTGAGGAGCAGGGCCTTTCCAGACAGCACCTCGACTCTTATAATAGATTCGTTGGAGAGATGTTGCAGGAAATAGTGGATGAACAGGGGGAAGTAGAGCTTTCAGTGAAAGATCTAAAATTTAAACTAGGAAAGCTGGAAGTGCTGAAGCCCGTTTCTAGAGAGGCAGACGGCTCTGAAATAGAAATCACTCCTTTTGAGGCCAGAGTTAGGAACATAACATATGCTGCCCCCATGTACCTCGAGATCTCCCTAGTGGAAAATGGCATAGAGAGTACCAAGGAGCGAGTTTATATTGGAGATCTTCCAGTTATGGTTAAATCTAAGCTGGATCCATATGGTTCGCTATCTCCCGAAGAACTCGTAAAAATAAATGAGGATCCTTATGACCCAGGGGGCTATTTTATCATAAATGGGACGGAAAAGGTTTTGGTAGCACAAGAAGATATGGTCACAAATAGAATTTTGGTAGACGAAGGAAAACCGAATACAAACATCTTGTACAGCGCAAAGCTCATTTCAAGTACAGGTTCTTACAGGATCTCTATAATGCTCGATTTGCATAAAGACGGCACGATGAGCGTAAGCTTCGGAGGGATTCCTGGGAAGGTACCCTTCGCTGTTTTAATGAGGGCCCTCGGTTTTGAATCTGATAGAGATATAGCTTATGCGGTGAGCCTCCATCCTGAAGTTCAGAATCATCTACTTCCCAGCCTAGAAGTTGCTAAGGAGATAATGACGACAAAGGACGCCCTCGATTACCTAGGTGGTAGAGTGGCCATTGGACAGACGAGGGAGGTGAGGATCGAGAGAGCAGAACAGATAATCGACAAGTACTTCCTCCCTCATCTGGGTTCCTCCAAAGCTAACAGGAAAGACAAAGGCTATTTCCTGGCACAGATGGCTAGCATGGTACTTGAGCTATATCTCGGCTGGAGGGAGCCCGACGACAGGGATCATTACGGAAACAAGAGGCTTAAGCTCGCAGGTGATCTTCTTGCGACATTATATAGATCCGCGCTGAAGAGCTTCGTTAAAGACCTGAAGTATCAAGCAGAGAAATCACTCGCTAGGAACAGAAGGTTCAAAATATCGGGCATAGTCAGACCAGACGTGCTTACGGAGAAGCTAAGGCATTCCCTCGCCACGGGTGCCTGGGTCGGAGGAAAAACGGGCGTGAGCCAACTGCTTGACAGGACGAACTGGATGAGTATGCTTAGCCATTTGAGAAGGGTTGTATCCCCTCTTAGCAGGAGCCAACCACTCTTCAAAGCAAGAGATCTGCATGGCACCCAATGGGGTAGGATGTGCCCATTCGAGACTCCTGAAGGTCCAAATTGTGGTCTAGTGAAGAGCCTCTCCCTTCTGACTTATATCACAGTAGGAATTGACGAGAAAAAGGTAAAACAAACAATAATGAAGCTCGGCATCATCTCACTTGATGATGCTATCAAGGAGTCGCTAGAAAAGGGAGAGAGCAAATATGCGGATTGGTCCAAAGTTATCTTGAACGGAAAACTGATAGGATTCGTTCAGGATGGTGAAAAGTTCGCTAAGTCTATAAGGCAAATGAGGAGGAAGGGGGAGATTCACCACGAGGTTAACGTCGCTTATCTGCAGCATGATAACGTCAAAGAGGTATATGTTAATACAGACGCTGGAAGGATAAGGAGACCTTTAATTATACTTAGAAACGGGAAACCACTAATCACGAAAAAGGACATCGATCAACTTAAGAAGGGCGAGAAGAGCTTCAGCGACCTTGTAAAGGAAGGAAAGATAGAGTACATCGATGCTGACGAAGAGGAAAATACGTATATAGCCCTAAACGTATCTGACCTGCTCAAAGAAGGCGCTGAAGAATTCACTCATCTGGAGGTCTGGGTACCAGGCATCTTCGGAACTTCTGCTTCAACGATCCCATATGCTGATCACAACCAGTCTCCAAGAAATACCTACCAGTCAGCGATGGTTAAGCAGGCTTTGGGCTTATATTCCGCCAATTTCACAATGAGGACAGATTCAAGAGCGCACGTATTGCATCAACCCGAAAAGCCTCTGGTTCAGACTAACGCGCTTGACGTTATCGGTTATAATAATAGGCCAGCAGGTCAGAACGCCGTAGTAGCAATAATGTCATTCACCGGTTATAACATAGAAGACGCTCTTATATTCAATAAATCTAGCACAGAAAGGGGATTCCTGCGCTCAACCTTCTTCAGACTATACTCTACTGAGGAAAAGAAGTATCCTGGTGGTCAGGAAGATAAAATTGAGGTCCCGGAGTCAGGCGTGAAGGGCTATAGAGGCATTGAAATATATCGTAAACTCGACTCCGATGGAATAATTTCGCCTGAAGTTGAAGTGAAAGATGGGGAAGCTTTGATAGGAAAAACGAGCCCACCTAGGTTCCTGGAAGAGTTCAGAGAGTACGGTTTTGGAGCAAATGTTAGGAAAGATACCAGCGTAACTATAAGATATGGTGAGAAGGGCGTCGTAGATAGCGTATTCATAACCGAGACTCAGGAAGGAGACAAGCTTGTGAAGGTAAGGGTTAGGGATTATAGAATACCCGAAATAGGGGACAAGTTCGCTTCTAGGCATGGGCAAAAAGGAGTTATAGGTCTATTGATCCCCCAATACGATATGCCTTACACAGAGGATGGAGTTGTGCCTGACATAATCATAAACCCGCACGCGTTCCCGTCCAGAATGACATTGGGTCAACTGCTCGAGACGCTCGCTGGTAAAACAGCTGCGCTTACCGGTAAACTAGTTAACGCCACACCTTTCAGCAAAGAGCCTATCGAGGAAATAAAGCTGAGGCTGCTCAACAAGGGCTACTCACCAGACGGCAGGGAGGTAATGTATGACGGAAGAACCGGAGAAGTTCTAGGGAAGCCGATCATGATAGGGATAGTATATTATCAAAGGCTTCACCATCTGGTATCAGACAAATTCCATGCTAGGGCAAGAGGTCCCGTACAGCTCTTAACTAGACAGCCAACAGAAGGGAGAGCAAGGGAAGGTGGCCTCAGGTTCGGAGAAATGGAAAGGGACGTGCTGATAGGACACGGTACAGCTATGTTGTTGAGGGAAAGATTGCTTGAGAGCAGCGATAAGACGACTGTATACGTATGTAACAAATGCGGTCATATTGGATGGTATGACAGGAACAGGAACACATACGTTTGCCCCGTTCACGGAGACAAAGGTGATATGCACCCTGTAGAGATGGCCTACGGCTTCAAGCTTCTCCTACAGGAAATGATGAGTATGGGGATAATGCCCCGTCTTAAAGTAAGTGATTTCATAGGTGAATAGGTGAAAAGGTGAAAAACTATGGTTGACCCTATCAAGAGAATTTCCGCGATTAAATTGAGCGTTTTATCGCCTGATGAAATTAGGAAAATGAGCAAAGTTCAAATAATAACTGCTGAGACGTACGATGACGATGGTCTACCAATACAAGGTGGCGTAATGGATCCCAGACTTGGAGTCATTGAACCTGGGCAAAAGTGTCCTGTATGCGGTAACACTATGCATAGTTGCCCTGGTCATTTCGGCCATATAGAGCTCGCCAAACCGGTAATACATGTAGGCTATGTCAAATATATTTATGATCTCCTTAGATCGACCTGCTGGAAATGCGGGAGGGTCCTCCTTACGGATAAAGAGATTAACGAGTATCTAGACCTCCAGAGGAGGCTCGAAAAATACCTTCCATTCCTTCTACCAGTTTTTCATGAGCACATAAAGAACAAGGCGTCGAAAAACTCTATTTGCCCTCACTGCGGAGCACCTCAACATAAAATTAAGCTTGAGAGGCCCACTACTTTTTATGAGGAGGAGAAGGGGAGCTTCAGAAAGTTAGCTCCAGACGAGATAAGAAATAGGCTCTCAAACATTCCAGACAATGACGTAAGGCTAATGGGAATAGATCCGCAGGAATCCAGACCCGAATGGTTTGTGCTAACAGTATTGCCCGTTCCTCCAGTTCAGGTTAGACCCAGTATAATGTTGGAAACAGGTATAAGGGCGGAAGACGATTTAACCCATAAGCTCGTCGATATCGTAAGAGCGAACCAAAGACTTAGAGAGAGCATGGATGCAGCTGCCCCGCCCATTGTAATAGACGACCTTTGGGAGCTACTTCAGTATCACGTGACTACTTACATAGATAACGAAGTGCCTGGAATTCCGCCTGCAAAGCATAGGACTGGTAGAGCATTGAAGACGCTGGCCCAAAGATTGAAGGGAAAGGAAGGGAGATTCAGGGGGTATCTCTCAGGAAAGAGAGTGGACTTCTCTTCAAGGACCGTTATATCTCCCGACCCCAACATAAGTATCAACGAGGTAGGGGTTCCCGAAGAAGCAGCAAAGATACTCACGGTACCGGTACGCGTGACTCAATGGAATATCGAGGAAATGAGAAACTATGTAATAAATGGTCCATATAAATGGCCCGGTGCGAATTATATAATTAGGCCAGACGGAAAGAGGATCGACCTAAGATACTTCAAGGATAGAAAATCGCTTGCGAGCTCGCTCACCCCCGGATACGTTGTTGAGAGGCATTTGATAGACGGCGATATCGCTCTATTCAACAGACAACCAAGCCTGCATAGAATGAGCATCATGGCCCACGTGGTTAAGGTTCTTCCTGGAAGAACTTTCAGGCTGAATCTTCTCGTATGCCCGCCTTATAATGCTGATTTCGACGGAGACGAGATGAATTTGCACATACCACAGACAGAGGAAGCCAGGGCGGAGGCAAGGGAGCTCATGTTGGTTCAAAAGCATATAATGTCCCCCAGATATGGAGGCCCGATCATCGGGGGCCTACAGGATTACATAAGCGGAGGTTACCTTCTAACCAGCAAGGCTACAGTCCTGACCAAAGAAGATGTAATTGAGTTGTTGGGAGTAGCAAAGTACGCAGGCGATATACCCGAACCAGCTTTCTATAGTCCAAAGGAGCTGTGGACCGGAAAACAGCTTGTCTCTCTTTTCTTGCCTGAGGACTTCACGATCAGGATGAAGTCATCTGTTAATGCCGGTAGGCTGAGGTGCGAGGACGACGATTGTTTACATGACTCCTTTATAGTAATAAAGAAAGGAAAGCTTTTGACCGGTGTCATAGATAAAAAGAGCATCGGTTCTCAGCAGCCCGAAAGTCTATACCATTGGATTGTCAAGGAGTACGGCGGAGACTTTGCTAGAGAGCTAGCAGACAGGATGTTTAAGATGTTTATAAGATATATTGAAAAATACGGTTTTACGATGAGCTTAGATGACGTCGACATACCTCCAGAGGCTCAGAAGGAAATAAAGGAAATATTGAACAAAGCAGAAGAGGACGTTGAGAAGATAATCGAACAGGCAAGAAGGGGAGAGCTCGAGCCATTGCCTGGGAGAACTGTAGAGGAGACGGTTGAAACTAAAATCATGGAGAGGCTCAGCAAGGCAAGAGATGAGGCAGGAGAAGTAGCTGCTAACTATTTGGACATCTTCAATAATGCCTTTATAATGGCCAGGACAGGAGCCAGAGGGAACATTCTTAATCTGACGCAGATGAGTGCAACATTAGGTCAGCAATCAATAAGAGGCGAGAGAATAAATAGAGGATACAGAAATAGGCCCCTTCCGCACTTTAAGCCGGGAGATCTATCTCCATATGCCAGGGGGTTCGTATACAATAGCTTCAGGTTGGGGTTGAGCCCAATTGAGCTGTTCTATCATGCCGCTGGAGGAAGGGAAGGGCTAGTCGATACTGCTGTGAGGACGAGTCAAAGCGGCTACATGCAGAGGAGGCTCATAAATGCGCTTCTTGACGTTAGGATAGAGTACGACGGTTCGGCTAGGCTTCCGGACGGTACGTTTGTACAATTCACATATGGCAACGATAAGGTAGACCCTGCAAAGAGCGACCATGGAAAGGCTGTGAACGTTGATAGAATAATTGAAAGAGTAGTCGGTTGGAGGGAATGAACCTATGGATTCCGTAATAGAAAAAGTAGTTATGGAAAAAGGAAGCAAAGTGTTGCCGGAAAGTATATTGAAGGAGCTAATTGAAAAGCTTAAGAAGAGAAACGTAACCGAAGAAGAGGCAAAAAAGATAGTTGAACTCGTTATCGAAGTTTACCAGAATAGCCTAGTTGAACCCGGAGAGCCTATAGGCACTGTTACGGCACAGAGCATAGGAGAGCCTGGAACGCAGATGACTCTCAGAACATTTCATTATGCTGGCGTAAGAGAGCTGAACGTAACGTTAGGGCTACCGAGGCTGATAGAAATAGTAGATGCGAGAAAGGTCCCTTCGACTCCCATGATGGAGGTCTTTCTTGATGAAGAGCATCGGTACGATAGAGAAAAGGCGAAAGAGGTAGCTAGGAGGATAGAATTTACAAAAGTTGAAAACGTTGCTAACCTTGTAGAGGCAGACTTGTACACAGGAAGCATAGTAGTAGAGCTTGACCCAGAAATGCTTGCGGATAAGGGGCTCACAGTGAAGGACGTTTACAATGCATTGAAGAAGCTCAATTTTGGGGAAGTGGAGATAACGGATGAGTATAGATTGGAGATAAGATTGAAGGAAGCCGGTGATCTTACGTACATCTCAAAAAAGAGGGAGAGAGTTCTGAACGCCAAGCTAAAAGGGATCACGGGAATAAAGAGAGCGATCATTCAGTCGAGGAAAGGGGCCGATGGTCGGGAAGAATTCGTTATAATAACAGATGGTTCCAACCTACCTCAGGTCCTCAAAGTTCCTGGTGTGGATCAGAGTAGAACCAGAACTAATAGCATTTATGAAACTGAGGAGGTACTGGGTATAGAAGCAGCGAGAAAGGTAATAATAAACGAGATCATGAATGTCTTGAGAGAGCAAGGGTTGGACGTAGATATGCGTCACGTATTGCTCGTTGCCGACATAATGACTCAGACAGGTAGAGTGAGGCAAATCGGTAGGCATGGGGTATCTGGAGAGAAGACAAGCTTTCTATCGAAAGCAGCTTTTGAGATGACAACGAAACATTTATTTGAGGCATCCACCCAGGGGAAGACCGACGATTTAAAGGGCGTAACTGAAAATGTCATAGTTGGGCAAATAATCCCTGTTGGCACTGGAATGATAGAGCTATACGTAAATGTGGAGGGGAACTCTCCCGCAACGAATGAAAATAAAAGGGGTGAATAAAATATGACAAGCTTCGAAAACGAGTTAAAGAATGCCTACAGGAGCGGCAAGCTGCTTCTCGGTTCTAAGGAATCTATATCTGCGTTGAAGCATGGAAAGGCGAAATTAGTTATCATAGCAATAAACGCAGAACCATCCGTCAAAAAAGACGTTGAATACTACGCTAAATTAGCTGCCATACCCATTTATACATACGGTGGAACATCTCTGGAATTGGGGGGAACCCTGGGGAAACCGTTTCCCATACAAGTTATTGCAGTTGTAGACCCGGGCGACTCAAAAATTATGGAGCTCATTGAATCTTAGCGGTGAAGTCAGTTATGCCAGAAATAAGGTTGACGCCAGAGGAACTCAGATATATTGCGTTATTTCAAGATGTGACCGGTGCTGTCGTGAAGGATTGCATCATAGATAATGAAAACGGTATGATAATTTTCGTAGTAAGGAAGGGAGACATGGGAGCGGCTATTGGAAAAGGAGGAAGCAACATAAAAAAATTGAGGAAAGTCTTCGGAAAGGATATAGAGATAATCGAAGACGGCTCTTCTATTGAAGAGTTGGCAAAGAACTCCGTTGCTCCCGCTAGGGTCAGAGGAGTAAAAGTGATCGAGGGGCCTAACAAAAAAGTTGTTTATATTTCTGTGGAACCAAATGACAAGGGAATAGCTATCGGAAAAAACGGGAAAAACGTCACGAGGGCAAAGCTCGTACTCAAACGTTATTACGACGTAACCAACGTCGTTATAGTTTAATCGCAAAAGAGTCCATCGCTATTCAAATCAGATAAAAAAGTAAGAAATTATAAAAACCGCTGTGGTTTTAGTTTAGATAACGCATTGAGGTGCATGGTTTGCCAGGGAAAAAATCTCCTCTTGGTTTATATGCTGCGAGGACTTTGAGGAAAAAGAAACTAAGGTTTAAGTGGAGTCAGAGAGAATTCAAAAGAAGAATGCTTGATTTAAAAAGAAAAACCGATCCCTTAGAAGGTGCGCCAAGGGCGAGGGGAATAGTTCTGGAAAAGGTTGGCGTTGAGTCGAGGCAACCAAACTCAGCTGTCAGAAAGTGCGTGAGGGTCCAGTTGGTAAAGAACGGAAAAGTGGTAACAGCGTTCGTCCCGGGAGACGGAGGCTTAAACTTCATTGATGAGCATGACGAAGTGATCATAGAGGGCATAGGAGGACCGAAGGGCAAATCTATGGGAGACATACCAGGGGTAAGGTTCAAAGTTGTATTAGTGAACGGTGTTTCTCTAGATGCTCTCATGAAGGGAAAAAAGCAAAAGCCAGTTAGATGATAACCAAATATTCTTTTTCAATCCTGGCTACTTCCTCTTTTATTATTGATTATTTCGCTAGAAACAAAGATGTCTTTGCCGGTTATAAGGGCCAAAAATATAGCATGGCTGGGGACGAATCTTCTTTCTAGGACCACGCCACCGTTTTTGAAAACCACTTTAGCTGAATAAAGCATTGTTTTCTCATCGAACTCATCAATGAGTATATACTCTATATCCTCCTTAAGCAAGTTAACAATGTCCTCATGACTCCAAAGTAGGTCGAAAATCGTCGCTCTCTCGCTATTTTTCCAACTATTATTCTGGTAAATGCCGTCTGCTACAAATTTTGCTATTTCCAACGGAACGTTGTAGAGCTCTAATTCTTCTCCATTTTCAAGGAAAAGAGTTAGCACGGGTACTAAAGGATCCTCTGATGCTAAGTATGACTCTATATACTTCGTTTTATACATCACTTTTCCCTTTCTCCCTTCGAGCTCGACCATCACCTAGCCCTCTTATCTCATAAAGAGCGATGAAAGAAAATCGCTAGGGTCATATTCTAACTTATGAAATTTTTGGGGTTAAATAACGTTAATGAAAAAATTTGAATTTTCCTGATTCACGCGGTAGTGGTAGTTCGCTACTTAACCCCTCGTTGAATTTAAAGTGATTCTTATTTACCTTGAACTCAGGGCGATCCTCTCGATCTCTTCTTTTTTAGCTATTGCATAGCTCTTTGGATCGTTGTTTGCTACAGCGATTATTTCGTCAGCAAGGCACTCTTCAATAGGCTTGGGATTATTAAAAGCGCAGTTTCTAGCACCATCTGTTATATGCCTCAGCGCTAAATCTACTCTTCTCTGAGGAGCTACGTCTACGGCTACATGATATATTATGCCACCGTACATTATCCTAGTTGTTTCCTCTCTTGGAGCAGCATTCTCAATCGCTCTAACAAGAACTCCTATCGGGTTTTGTTTAGTCCTTAAATGTATAATTTCAAAGGCGTTCTTAACTATATTGTAAGCTAGGTGCTTTTTCCCCATATTTCTTCCATGTTTCATGAGATTATTTATTAGTCTTTCAACTATGGGGACTCTAGACTTCCCGAATCTGTCATGTTCGTGTCTACCGCCTGTATGCGGCAAGAAAGTGGGTCTGAGGCAAATGTACTTTTTCAGACTAGGATCTCTAACATCTATGTTTTCGAACGTCCACTTTCCGAATAGCTTGATTTCTCTGGAGTAAATCCGTTGTTCTTCCAAGCCTGCTTCACCAGTACGCATAAACGCCTCACTTTACTAAATGCATCAAGGATTTTAAACATTTGCGAATTCATTATAACTGAAAACCTCGCCGTGAAAGGCAAGGATTGCGAGGAAGATGAGAAAAGCTTTTTGCTTCTGCTTGATTAGAAATCTTAGAGGATGTTCCTCTTTGCAGCAAGGATTATCTAATTGCAAACATAAACATAGCCCATGCGTTAATGAG
>JAEMPT010000018.1 GCA_022759165.1 Thermoprotei archaeon | reverse complement strand
ATCTTAACTTGTTTGAGAGGTTGCCGATCCCGCATCCAAGAGCTTAGGGGCAACCGCGCTTTCGAATCTTACTCATCATCAAAAGCAATCAGGGAAAGAAAACTGTAAGCTTTTATCATCCCCGCCTTAAATGGCGAGGCTTTCAGTTGTAATACATTTTTAACATCAAGCCTTCAAAGGTGAAAGAAGCTAAGCTTATTAACAATTATTGATCCCCTTAAGACTTGTTCAGGGGGTCTATTACGAAAGCGATTGAAGTTAGAGAGTTAACAAAAGTTTATAGTGGAGGCGTAAAGGCGCTTAGGGGGCTCAGTATAGATGTAGAAGAAGGTAGCATACATGCTGTGCTGGGCCCAAATGGGGCTGGGAAGACCACGCTAATAAGGATACTCACCACCCAGCTGTCTCCAACTTCGGGGAGCGCAAAGATATTCGGGCTAGATGTTATGAAAAATGCGGCTGTGGTAAGGAAGCTGATAGGTTATGTTCCCCAAGAAGTCTCTCTTTGGCCAGATTTAACTGGCTATGAAAACCTAATGATTTATGCCAAGATATATGGTATAGAAAGGGATCGGAGAAAGTCTGTAATTGAAGAGATCCTAGAGCTGATGGAGCTCAGAGAAGCTTCAAGTAGACTCGTGAAGACGTATTCCGGCGGGATGTTCAGGAGGTTAGAGATAGCGTGCGCTTTGATGGTAAGACCGAAACTAATGATACTCGACGAGCCCACTATAGGCTTAGACCCGAGCGCGAGAAGGATCGTTTGGGAGAAGATCCTTGAGTATAAAAAAGAATATAACACTACTGTTTTCTTCGCGACACATTATATGGATGAGGCTGAAAAGTATGCAAATTTGGTGAGCCTGGTAGTATCTGGAAATGTAGTAGAGACCGGAACACCTGAGGAATTGAAAAAGAAAGCGGGAGGTGATAAAGTGTTTATCAAAATCGATGGCAATGCTGATATCATCGAGAGCGCTTTGAGTAACATCGATGGTGTTAGAATCCTCAGAGTTCGAGGGGATGAGGTAGAATTTAATGTAAGCAGCGCGTTAGCGTTACTACCGCAGATATTATCCTCCATTCAGGCAAAGGGTTATAAAATAAAGGAAATAAGGCTAAGGGAGGCTACATTAGACGACGCGTTCATCGCCATGACAGGAAAGATGATAGCCGAGGAAGAGGGCAATATAAAAGAATTGATCAGCGAGAGGAAAATGATCAGGAGGGGGGCATAATGGCGAGCAGGCTTAAGAGCTTAGAGAGCATAGTAGCAATGGCAGAGCTCGAGATTAGAAGGATATCTCATGACCCAATTGAGCTTATAACTAGGGCGATACAGCCAATTTTCTGGATAGCTATCTTCGGTAGCGTGATGGCGAAGGTCAGGGCTTTTCCATCTACTGGGGACTATATAACCTTCATATCTCCAGGCGTGATCCTTCAATCGTCAACATTCATTTCCTTGTCCTACGGTATAATGCTTGTATTCGAAAGGGAGTCTGGGGTCCTGAAGAGGCTCCTTTCTTCTCCTATGCCAAGGAGCTTTATAGTTATCGGCAGATCTCTAGCTGGCGGTCTTAGGGCATCGACACAATATATAATAGTCCTACTTGCCGCAGTTGCCGTAGGTGCAAAGATATCATCGGATCCCATTAAGCTGATTTTAGGATATTTAATATTGGTAATAGCATGCATAGGATTCACCGCCCTTTCTATACTGATCGCTTCTGGGTTGAAAACAAGAGAAAGGTTCATGGGTATAATAGGTGCGATAACTATGCCGCTTTTCTTCGCGAGCAACGCGCTTTATCCCATAGAAGTTATGCCGAGAGCTATACAGCTTATAGCAGAAGTAAATCCTCTGACCTATACGGTTAACGCTCTGAGGACGCTACTTGTAGAAGGAAGCTATATGATAGGGTACGATTTCATTGCTATTTTGATATTTGATCTATTATCAATAGCCGTTGCCCTGAAGTTGCTCCACAGAATCGTAGAGTAAGCAGTTTTCCTATATGGAAGGAAAACTGCTTTGTCGACTTTTCAAGGTTTCGGCGTTAAGGTTATGCTTGAGAAGGGGCGTTTATTACAATTTGGTCAAAGCTTTTAACCGAGCAGGAATAAAAGTCTAGTGGAGGGCTATTCATGGTAGTTCTTGTGCTTCTTTCCGATTTTGGAACAAAAGACGCTTACGCTTCGCTTATGAGGGCGGCTGCTAAAAAAATCAATAGCGATTTACATATAGAGGATTTAACTCATGGTATACAGAGGTTCTGCGTGTATTGCGGTGCCTATGTGCTTTATACTTCTTACAAATGGTTTCCGGAGGATTCTATATTCGTCTCCGTTGTAGATCCGTGGGTCGGGGGGCCTAGAAGAGGAATAATAATAAAGGCAAAGAATACGTGGTTCGTAGGTCCAGACAATGGAATTTTGTGGCCAGTGATAGAAGAGAACGCGGGAGAGAGCGAAGCCTTCGTTATAGATGAAAAGAGAGTAGTACCATGGCCCATATCTTCGACGTTTCACGGAAGGGATGTCTTCGCTCCCGCTGCCGCTAGGATTTCGAGGGGAGAAGATCCCTTGAGTTTTTCATATAAAACGAATATTCATTCTTTGAAGACTCTCAGCCTTAGGTACTCGGAGGAAATTGATGGCGCTCGTTGCTTCAAGGTGATCTACGTGGATGGCTTCGGTGATGTTGTGCTATCTGCAGATGGGGAGAAGGCTAAGGAGCTTCTTTCAATTGGCAAAGTAAGAGTTCTGTATAAGGGGGGCGAAATCGGCGAAGCCATCCCAACAACAACGTTTAGCTTGGTTCCAACGGGGGCGATAGCTCTATATATTAACAGCTTTGGCTTTTTAGAGCTCTCGATTAACATGAGTAGTTTAGCTGAGAAGTTCGGACTCGAAGTGGGTGATAAGGTGTGCCTGAAGCAGTAGTGCAGTTCAAGAGGATAGTCTTTCCTGGTAGGTTTCAGCCAGTTCATAAGGGGCATATCGAAGTTATCCGATGGCTACTAGAGAGATCAAACGAACTAGCTATAGTGATAGGAAGCGCTCAGAAGAGCCACATGGTTGACAATCCCTTTACAGCGGGCGAAAGAATTTTGATGTTCATAGAATCATTGAAGGAAGAGGGTATCAGCAGAGAAAGAGTGCTCATAGTTCCTGTACAGGACATCGAATATAACAGTATCTGGGTGAGCTATCTTGAGTCCCTCCTCCCTCCCTTCGATGGGGTTGCCTCTCGAAACCCGCTCGTGGTTAGGCTATTCAAGGAAAGGGGTTATCCAGTTCTCATACCTCCAATGTTCATGAGGGGAGATTACAGCGGTAAAAGGATTAGAGAGAGGATGTTAAACGGGCAGGAATGGAAAAGCTTAGTACCTGAACCTGTGGCCAAAATTATTGATAAGATAGGTGGAGTTCAGAGGCTTGTAAATGTCTCAATGACGGATGAAGTCGAAGGCTGAACCGTTTCTCTTCTCTTTGCTCTAAAGGCAGGGATCGCGAGCCTACCCAATTGCAATTGAAAGCTTCGTTTTTATGGAAGGAGGAAATGGGCTTTACAACTGAACGCCTAGCCTTTGAAGGCAAGTAGGGAAATTTAAAGTCATAAATCTAAGCCTTCTTACATGCAAAAAGAATAAACCCAAGGGAGGCAGCTTTTTTAGAATTTCATTATAGGATAATTTTGAATGATCGCTTTATCTGCTCATGCTTTTTTTAATATGTTGTTAAGTTTAAGAAAAAGAGCTCTTAACCTCTCCCCCCGAAATGACCGCCTTAAGGTCAAGGTCTTCTTCTCCTAAGACGATGAAATCGGCATCGGATCCCTTTTCTATCTTTCCTTTACCGTGCAACATTAGGTGATGCGCCACATTTGTTGAAACTATCCTCACTGCATCCTCCAGTTTAACTTTTTCCACTGTAACTAGATCCTTGAACTCGCTCAACATTGAGTCGACTGGAGAGACGAGCACCTTGAGAAGATTCCCCCCTTCATCGAATTCAGGCATGCTTCCGTTGCCGTCGCTACTCATCGTTATCTTTTCAACCGGGATACCGCTCTTTATGAGAAAGGAAACTGCCTCCGAGGGTTTTACCGATTTACTGAAGCCGCTTTTTTTCGATACCCCGGTGGTCACATCTAAATAGCCTCCCCTCCTACCGAACTCTAACGAGCTCTCTAGAACTGAATGGCTCCTATTCACATGGGTGGGCGCGAACTGCGTAATTGGTATTCCCGTTTCCTCCGTTATTTCAAGTATAGGGGTGAAGCCGGAGCTCTCTTCTCCCATATGGATGTGGACGACCCCAGCCTTGCCGCTGAGGATCCCTCCTACCCTCGCCTCGCTTGCTAATCTAAGGAGCTCCTCCTTGCTTGGGTGGCTTGACCTGTGATCCGAAAGGGATATCTTAACTCCGATCACTTCATTTATCAGAATTATATCGGATACTACAGACCCCGTGATCGTTGGAGAAGGTATTTGGTAAGACCCAGTATAAATATAGGCGGTGATCCCTTCCATAGACAACTGTCTAGCCTTCATCAATAGATCTTTTAGCGACCTGGTTATCCCATCAGTACCCAATAGACCGACTACAGTAGTTATCCCAGTTTTGAGCAGATCCTCTGACTTGATAGGAGCAGTTCTGAAAAGCGGCCCGCCTTCCCCTCCCGCCCCGTTGATATGAACATGCTGATCTATGATTCCCGGTAGAATTAGACAACCTTCTGCGTTAATAACCTTAGGATTCCCTAAAACCTCTCTAACTTCATTTTCATCGATGCTTCGCTTTATCGAAGCCACTTTTTTATTGAAAGATAAAATATCGGCTTTTCCGACATACTCGGGCGAATATATTTTTCCTCCTCTTATAATGAGGGGTTCGCTCATGTCTAATCACCTTTAAGCCTTATCTCTGTAAAGCAAGCATGATACGAAATGCCCCTTTTCAACCTCTATGGGTTCAGGGTCCACTTTCCTGCAATCTTCCATAGCCATCGGGCACCTAGGGTGGAACCTGCAGCCTGGAGGCGGAGAGACGGGGCTCGGTGGCTCTCCTTCTATTGTTATATCTATCCTCTTCTTTGGATCTGGCTGCGGTATACTGCTAAGGAGCAATTTAGTATATGGGTGTAGGGGGTTGAAAAAAAGTTCGTCTGCGCTTCCGCTCTCCACTATTTTTCCAGCATACATCACTGCGATCCTATCGCTCATGTAATAGACTACTGAAAGGTCGTGGCTTATGAATATATAGGAAACGCCCAATTCGCTTCGTATGGCTCTAAGCAGGTTTAGAAGTTGCGCCTGCACGCTCACGTCCAGTGCGCTCGTAGGCTCATCGAGGACGATCAACTTCGGCATTGGTGCTATCGCCCTAGCAATGGAGACCCTTTGCCTCTGGCCTCCCGAAAGCTCATGCGGAAACCTGAAAAGGAGGGTTTCATTTAGCCCTACCTTTCTAAGTAGCTCGGCAACCCTTTCCCTCTTTTCCTTCTCGCTTCCAACCAATCCATGAATGACGAGGGGCCTGCCTATTATGTCTACTATCCTCATCCTAGGATTGAGGCTAGAGTATGGATCTTGGTGGACAATTTGCATGTGCTTCCTAAGCTTCCTGAGCTCTCTCTCTTTGGCACGCGTTATGTCTATTCCCATGAATTTTATTCTTCCGCTGGTCGGCTCGATCAGCCTTATTACAGCTTTACCCAAAGTGGTCTTCCCAGAGCCGCTCTCTCCCACAATTCCCAATACTTCACCCGCATTGAGAGAAATGCTCACGCCATCGACCGCCTTAACGGGATGAGATCTTCTCAAAAATCCCGCTCTTGCAAAGTGCACGGTGAGACTTTCCGCATTGAGCAGTTTCTCGCTCATGTCTAATCACCTTTAAGCCTTATCTCTGTAAAGCAAGCATGATACGAAATGCCCCTTTTCAACCTCTATGGGTTCAGGGTCCACTTTCCTGCAATCTTCCATAGCCATCGGGCACCTAGGGTGGAACCTGCAGCCTGGAGGCGGAGAGGTCAGGTCGGGTAAAGAGCCTGGGATCGCCGCTAGCCCTTCTTTCTTCAGCTCTCTCCTGATGGTCGGAATAGTCTTGAGCAACATGGAAGTGTATGGATGCTTTGGAGTTTCAAATATGCTCGATGTCGGAGCTAGCTCCATGATTTTCCCAGCGTACATGACAGCTATTTGGTCCGACACCTGGGCAGCCACCCCAAGGTTGTGTGTTATAAAGATAAGGGAGAGCCCCATTTTCGCCCTCAGCTCGTCCAATAGCTTCAATATTTGCGCCTGCACGCTCACGTCCAGTGCGCTCGTAGGCTCATCTGCTATCATAAGGTCCGGGCCGTTCGCTATAGCGGCTGCTATTAGGACCCTCTGCTTCATGCCCCCGCTGAGCTCATGGGGATATTTGTTTAGCACTTCCTCCGGTGAAGGTATCCTGACCTTTCTCAGAAGTGAAATCATTTCCTCTTTAAGTTCGCTCTCGCTCATAGAAGCGCCCTTGCCCTTTTTCAAGACGTCCTTAAGGAATGAGCCTATCTTGAAGACAGGGTTCAGAGCAGCAGATGGCTCCTGAAAGACCATCGTCAACCTGTATCCCCTTAGCTTTCTAAGCTCTTCCTTGCTCAAAGAAAGGACGTTTCTTCCGTTGAATATTATCTCCCCTCCCGCTATCACGGCATTGTAAGGAAGCAACCTCATAATGGCATGTCCAAGGGTCGTCTTACCTGAGCCGCTCTCTCCCACAATGGCCAAAGAGGAGCCTCGGTTTATACTAAGCGAAACGCCATCCACTGCTTTGACGAGGCCCAAATCCCCTTTGTAATATATTTTCAGGCCGCTTATTCTCAGAACTTCGTCAGTCCTTGATTCTTGGATTGAGTACGTCATTTAGACCATCACCGAGCAAGTTGAACCCTAGGACAGTTAAAACTAGGAAGATGCCGGGAAAGACCCACATGTAAGGTGCAGCATCCAGATAATACAATGCCTCACTTATCATAGCACCCCACTCAGGCGTAGGGGGTTGAACGCCGAGCCCTAGAAAGCTTAGCCCAGCCGCAGTGAGAATTGAAGCAGCAGTTCTGAGCGTAGCGTGGACAACTATTGGAGACATGCTATTTGGTAGCACGTACCTAAAAAATATGGATGATTTGGTTTCGCCTGAGGCCCTTGCTGCCTCCACGTAATCGGATGTTTTTACAGAGATAACAGCTCCCCTCGCTATCCTAGCAAACTGAGGGAAGTTATAGACGCCTATCGCTAGTATCACGTTCTCTAGGCCTGGCCCGGTCACTGCTGCGACGAATAACGCCAATAGGATATCTGGAAATGCGAGTAGAATATTCACTACGCCCATGGTTAGATCGTCAATTGCGCCACCGATGTACCCTGCGAAGCCCCCTATTATCGCCCCAGATAGTATAGATATGGCTATTCCTCCAACAGCAACTACGAGAGAGATCCTCGCTCCCCATATAACCCTGCTCAATATGTCCCTACCTAGGTAATCAGTGCCGAACGGGTGGTTCGATGAGGGGGGTCTGAGCGCTTCAGATAGGTTGCCAGATGTTGGACTGTATGGAGATATAATGGGGGACAATATAGCAATCGCTATGAAAATCAATACCAGCACTCCACCTAACAATACGTTTTTGTTCCTCCTCAGCTTCCTAAGTAGCATTTTGTTCTGAGGAGTAAGAAGGCTCTCGAGGAAGCCGCTCATTCAAGCCTCACCCTGGGGTTGATCAATGCGTAGAGTACATCAACGACGGTGTTGACAACAGCGAATAATGCGACGATCATCATTAGGCCGAACTGAACTACAGGGTAATCCCTAGCGAAAATCGAGTCAACTATTAGCCTTCCCAAGCCTGGATAGGCGAACACAGTCTCAGTTATCACGGCGCCTGCCAAAAGGTAGCCGAAGTTAAGCCCAGCTACTGTGACTACGGGTATTAATGCATTTCTGAGGGCATATACCAGAATTATCTTTCTGATGGAAAATCCAAATGCCTCGCTTGTCTTTATATATTCTTGGCTCAGGGCTTCTATCATGCTCGACCTGGTCATCCTAGCTATGGGTGCTGCTCCTATGAGCCCGAGGGTAAGAGAAGGTAAAACTAAATGGCGTATTGAGGGAGTTGAGCCAATTACCGTTGCTGGCAGTATATGGAGCTTTATTGAAAAGATGACGATCAATAGAACAGCGAGCAGGAAAACTGGCATTGAAACCCCGAGGAGCGCGAAAATCATCACGATTCTATCAACAGTGGTATTTCTTTTCAGAGCTGCCACTATCCCGAGGACTATGCCTATTGCCAGTGAGATAGATATAGCAAGCAGAGCAAGCTTCAAAGTATTAAGGAATCTAGGAACGATGAGAGAGGTTATAGGGAAACCCGAGACAAGGCTGTTGCCCAGGTTCCAGGTGAGAAGCCTCTCCATGAAGAGGAAGTACTGGACTGGTAGGGGCTTGTCCAAGCCAAGCCTTATCCTCATGTTCTGTATATCCTGTAGGGTAGCATCCGGCCCAGCTAATATCTGCGCTGGGTCCCCGGGAAGGAAGTGAATCATTAGGAATATTATGATAGATGCTCCTAGAAGAGTTGGTATAAGGAGCAAAAAACGTTTAGTAATATAGCTCCAAAGAGGAGCCGCTATTATTCATCCCCCCTTAGCCGCTGTAGGCGTACTTCAGCATAACTATTTCAATTGGCAGGTAAACTACTCCTTTGACGTTGCTCTTCATTCCTAGGGTGTCATACATCTCTACCATGAATATCCATGGAGCGTCGTTGTATACTATCTTCTGGGCCTGGCACATAGCATTTAACCTATCCTGACCGAGGGTCACCATCTGTTTCTGTATGAGCTCGTCGACCTGTGTATTGTTGTAGTAACCGTAGTTGCTTCCTGCTGGGGCCCACATCCATGACGCAAGCAAGGGCCTCAGCACCCAGTCTCCCTCTCCAGTTGAAGGAGCCCATCCCATTAAGAAGAGCTCCTTGTTCTGGGATTGGTTATATGGCTTCCTAACTTCGTTGAGATAAGATGTCCATTCCCATACTTGGAGGTTGACCTTCACTCCTATTGCGTTGAGGTAGCTCTGGACAGCCTGCGCCATCTGGTAGTCTCCAACATACCTGCCTTGAGGAGTCCATAGGTTCACTTCGAGCTTCTGCCCATTCGCGTTCTCCACGTAACCATCTCCGTCCCTATCCCACCATCCTGCCTCCTTGAGCAGCTCCTTGGCGAGGGTTACGTTATATTTGTAATAACCCGCATAGCAATATCCATAGGTGCTTGAAGCTAAGGGAGAAGTTGCTGGCTTCCCAAGTCCGTTCAGTATGGAATTTATAATTGCTTCTTTATCTACTGCATAATTGAACGCCTGCCTTACCCTGACGTCCTGGAACTTCTGGTTCATTAAATTCATCGCTATATATATTACTCTGGAGGTCGGGTAAGCCCTCGTTATTATATTGCCAGTTCCGTTGAGGGATGCTACGTCCACTGGGGGTATTCTTAAGACTAGATCTACGTCCCCAGTCTTAAGCAGGTTCTCTCTCGCCTTGTCGTCAGCTACGACCTTTATAATGATCTTCTCGAATTTCGGAGCCGCTGTCTTGTTCCAGTAGTTGGGGTTCGCAACCAATGTTATGTGGTCGCCCTTAACCCACTCCTGCAACATATAGGGCCCTGTACCAACGGGGTTTGTCTTCACGTCTTTCCCGGAATTGATCAATGTTGGGGATATTATCAGCCCTGCTCCATGTGCTAGGTCATTGAGAAATGCACCAAAAGGCATTTTCAAGTGGAAAGCGACTGTGTAGTTATCGATAACCTCGACTGAACTTATTATAGGCGCATATAGGCTGTATCTCTGAAGCTTTAAGGTTGAGTTGAGGACTCTGTCAAAGTTCGTTTTCACGGCATAAGCGTCGAAAGGTGTCCCGTCCTGGAAGAAAACACCCTTCCTCAAATGGAATACATATGTAGTGCCGTTATCCTTTATATCCCAGCTTTCAGCGAGCATGGGCTTTATATTGAGGTTTTGGTCGAATTCAACTAAACCTTCGTATATTATCCTGTTGACCATCTCAGAAGGATTGTCCGTAGCGTCCTGTGGGTCTAGGGTAGAGGCATCTGTACCCATTGCAACGATAAGGGTTCCCTTGGGTGGCGCTACGGTTGTTGTTGTGGTTGTAGTAGTTGCAGGTGCAGTTGTAGTAGTGGAAGGAGATGCTGTTGTAGTCGCTGGTGCACCTCCTCCCCTAGTAGCTAGGTATGCCCCTGCAATTGCTATTACCAATATAACCACTACTATCCCTATTATTGCCGAAGTAGAGATCCCTCTTTCTCGAACCAAACGTATACACCTGTTAAAAGTTTTTTGTGTATTGTTAGGATATAATATCACTAAATATAAACTTTTTCGTTAATAAATTGGAAAGAATTTTTAATTTAATTAAGAAGATCGTTAAAATTTCCGCGATATCGTGAAGTCGCAGTTCTGGCAAGGAATAGTTTATTACTCTCTCTGTAGCATTTAAGAATCAGATGAGCGATGTCTTCGAAGTCAAAGGAAAAGAAAAAGAAGCCGAGCGGTTTGATGTCTGCTGCAGGGTTAATAAGCTTCTATGAAGATACTGATACAAAATTCACCGTAACCCCTACATTTGTAATAGTACTATCAATAGTTTTCGTAGGAGTTGTTGTTGCCTTAAGGCTCCTTCTACCTTAGAATATTAATTATA
>JAEMPT010000004.1 GCA_022759165.1 Thermoprotei archaeon | reverse complement strand
TTAATGTTAGCAAACCATTATCGCCTAATGACGTTGCTGGATCGCTATCGCTTACTCGATAACTATCTATGGCAGCTTATAAAAATTTTCAACACATTCGCTATTAAAGGGCGATGCCTTCAGCTGTAAATGATTTTTAAACCGCTATCGTCTATGCTATGAATTCTTGCGTTGCCAAAATGAGACTTAAGCTTCGCATATACTTCCTTTTTTTCCTCAACAGGTGTTACTACAACGATTATTCCTTTCTTAACAAAGTAGCCGAGAGCCCCTGTTCCCTTTAATAAGCCCGATAGCCTGTCATCAATTTCTTCACTCATCATGCCAACCCTCTTACTGAATTCTTTCGCTATTTGAACGAGATGTTCAACTGATGGATCTTCGAGAAAATCGTAGAATGCTTTCGTCCCTTCTATTTCGAGTGAACCTTTATAGGCTCTGAGCATGTCTTTCGTTTTCATTCTCCTAAAAACCGAGGTTACTATAGCAAATTTTTTAACATCAGTCACTAGGCTGTCTACTACGGAAAAGCCGGGGGCCCCCGGGAAGAGCCTAATAACCACACCTTTTCCGCCGCATATAGCGCTTATGTCCCCAAGACCAGTATTGGACTTAACTTCGGCTATGTGAGAAAGCCTGCATACCTCTCCAAGCGTAAAGCTCTTTCCAAGATGTACATATGAAACAAATGAATAAGAGAGAGACAGTGTTGCACTAACAGAGTAACCTACTGCAGGGGGGAGCGGATCCTTGTATTTGAAGGGGATCCTGTCGACATTGAGGATCCTATCGATGATATTCAGTTGCCTAGGCTTAATCTTGAAAGGAAATTTTTCGGCAGGATAGCACGCCACAGAACGGGGTGTAACTAGAAAGCCCGCTCCAATTGATCCCTTCTTCAAAGGGTTTCTACTGTTAACGGGAAGCCAGAAGGCCGAAATATGGTGCGGAAGCTCAATGCATATCTTTTGAGGTAACACCGAACTTCAGCTCCCTCACCACATCCAAAATTCTCCTCGCAACGATCCTCTTCAATGCCTTTCCAACCTTAACTACTTTCCCGGTTCTAGTTAATATGAAAACTTCATTGAATTCGCTGGAGAAACCTATGTCTTTTCTGGAAACATTATTGGCTACGACTGCATCTGCGTTATATTTTTTCAGCTTCGCTGTTGCTGCCTCCATGAGCTGTTCTTCACTGTCAACGGTCTCAGCAGCAAATGCTACTAACAATCCTCCTTTCTTCCTTTTGCTTACTTCTTCAACAACCTTAGGTGTTGGTTCAAGAGCTAGGTTCAATGTATTTGTACTAGGTATCTTCTTTCCTTCCGAATATGTTGGCTTAAAGTCCGCCGGAGCCGCGGCCATTATGATAGCATCGGGCGAAAAGGCCCCCATCTCGCTGAGCACGGCATTAAGCAATTCGCTGGTAGTCTCAACAGAGGTCTTGTTCTTAACTATCCGTAATTCATTGGAAAGAATAGGGCCGTGAACCAGAGAAACTTCCGCTCCCCTGAACATCGCCTCTATAGCGATCGAAACGCCCATTTTTCCCGAGCTAGGATTACTTATGAATCTGACAGGATCCAAGTACTCTCTTGTAGGTCCCGAGGTTACAAGGATCTTCATTCCGTTGAGGTCTTTACCTCTCGAAAGCATAGCTTCCATATGCCATGAGATTTCCCATCCATCGGGGAACTTTGCCTTGTCGCCTTCAATTAACGGGTCATGGAAAATTACGCCCATTTTTTTCAGCTTTTCAACGCTTTCGGCATATTGTGGAGCTTTCATCAACTGTAAATGCATAGTAGGTACAATCATCACAGGCTTACCTGCTCCCATAAATGATATGGCTGTCAGCGTAACTGGGGAATCAGCGATGCCGTGCGCAAGCTTGGAAACAGTATTTTCAGTCGCTGGAGCTATAAGCATAGCATCACAATTTTCCGATAACGCTATGTGACCCACTTCCCCTCCAAAGCGCCCATAAAAGACTTCGTTGCCAGTCGCCCATTCAAATAGTTCGGGAGAGACTAGGCTAGCCGCTTCCTCGCTCATGACAGTATAAACTTCGAGACCATTCCTCATGAGGCTTCTAGCGACATCGATAGACCTATATATAGAAACGCTGGATGTAACGCCTAGTACTATGCATTTACCCATAAGTTCCTCTGATTGTTCGCCAATTATTTTTTTAGACGGATGTTCAATTTTTCTATAGCTGAAGACGCTACCCAATTTATATCCTTCCCGAGGAAAAATATCCTCTCGAGGTTTTAATATGTTGTTGAAGGGATTTTTTTGTTTTACAACCAAAGCTTAGGCCTTA
Source organism: Thermoprotei archaeon (assembly GCA_022759165.1). GTDB lineage: Archaea > Thermoproteota > Thermoprotei_A > Sulfolobales > Fervidicoccaceae > ARK-14. Next base: position 8,501 of record JAEMPT010000004.1, on the reverse strand, counting down.
AGACTAGGATGAAGAACAAAATTAAGAGTCCCGTTTGTTTAGATTTTCCTACAATGATTTTTTGGATTTCTGAACCATAGTTAAGGACTGTGCTCTAGACTAGATACCCAAAAACAGGTAAATATGGCCCCAGACCTTCCGATCTGGCATAAGCAATCGCCCTTCATAAAGCAGAACGAATCAGAACTGAATTTGCTTTATTGTCTGAAATGGTTTCTTCTCTGGATAAATGCCCATAAACGTGATTTTTATACAACGAGTATCATCTTCAAAAGGGATCAGAATATAACAAAATATTATATTGAGGTTTTCACTTTAGCTATTGAAATTGAGAAGAGAATGAGCCATGGCGGAACAGGCGGAATGCTGGGAGGTTTTATCAAGGGAACTTTTCCCTGAAGGTTCAGGATTTGCCGTGGTGTACGGGGAAGCAGGATCAGGTAAAACAGCCTTTTCGCTCACAGTTGCTACCATGGAGAAAGAGGCTCTATACATAAATACAGAGGGTTATCCAACTTATGAGAGAGCGCTCCAGATGGAAATCCCCGCAACAGTTGAGTTTACCGATATTAGCGATGAATGGGGTCTTATTTATGATATTTTAAAGATCTGGAGAAAAAGAAGATTCATTATCGTTGATAGTATAAACAGCGTTTTCAGAGTTTCTGCTTCTTATGATATTGAAACAGCATTCAGGGCTTTCTCCCTTACATGCTCTCTACTAAAAACTATGTCGAAGAACGCGAAAGTTCTAGCTACAGCCCAAGTTAGCCTATCCGGAGACGTACCAAGTGGGGATGAGGTGCTGAAATATTATTCTACATCGAGAATGAGACTAATTAGAGTAGGATGGGGAAAGGAAGGTAAGGCGGAAATAAATGGCGAATTCTTCGGAATGTACCGTATAGAAAAGGGTGGCTTCAAATGGATTTCATGCAGACGGTCGTAGAGTTTCTTTTGATATACTTACCTCCAATGGTAGCCAACGGGTCTCCTGTCGTTATTTCGAAAATCATTAAAACTCACCCTATAGATATGGGTAAGAGCTGGAAAGATGGCAGAAGGATATTGGGAGAGGGCAAAAGCATAGAAGGTGCAATAGGTGGGATCTTAGCGGGGTGGATAACGGCTTCAATAATTGGTTACGCTTATGGTGCGCTACAAACGCTTTCAATAACTGGGCTTGTAAGTTCGTTTGGGGCGATGTGCGGCGACATCATCAAATCGTTCTTCAAAAGGAGGTTGGGATTTGAGAGGGGAAAGATGCTTCCTATAGCAGACCAACTAGATTTTTATCTTGGCGCAACTCTCGCAATATACCTTTGCAGAAATTGCGTACGCCCTGGAATAGAAGTATTTATCCTCGGTCTTTTATTGATTCCTTTCCTTCACATATTTACGAACAAGATAGCTTATAAGCTCAAGCTGAAAAACGTTCCTTGGTAGATCTAGCACGGATTCTATAAGATACGTACCTATCTTCAGGGGAGAACTTAGGAGGGTGAGGAACCCTTACATGCCCTCCACAATAAGGACACTTTTCCTGTTGCAGAGTATACCTTCTGCAGGACTCACATTTCCTCATTAACCATCTCAATGGGATCTACCCTTAAGTTCTATCTCGTACGAAAGTCATTTCCACCTTCTTTCTTTGGGCCTCTTTCCCTGCTTCCTGGATCGCCTTTTCCAAAGCTCTTTCTCCAACTTTGTAATCGGATGTTATAATTTCCACCTTGTATTTGGGCGCTCCTATAGAATATACATTCACCTTTACCTGGTCGCTAGCGGAAGATTTTATAGTCAATAGAACTTTTCTTATCCTTTCCACGCCATCTGGCTCTAGGGACTTCAGGTTTACTGTACCAGAAAGCTTTACCTGCTTTATTTGTATATGTTTCACAGACTCCTCATATAATGGAACTACCCACTCCTCTTTTATGCCTGCAGATCTCAAGGCATCGGGTCCTTCAAGAACAGCAGCTTCAAGGCCAGAGTATATATCGCCGTAATGATCCTCTAAAGGCCAACCCGCTTCTCTATACGCTTCATCTAAGCTCTTCCCTATCCTCTGAGCTGCAATTTGAAGCACCTTTTCAGCTCTTTGATTTCTTTTGAACCACTGCATTTTCTTCTTCTTTTCAGCATCGTATACTCTTTTTAGGCTAACATCGACTTGCCCCTTCTGTCGATTGACTCTTATCACTTTTACAACGATCTTCTCTCCCTGTCTGATTATATCCTTAACATCTTTCACCCATTTGGAAGCAACCTCGCTCCACGGCAAATAAGCTCTCATATTCTTATATTCATCGAGCTCCACATAAGCTCCGTAATCAAAGATCTCTTTAACCGTCGCTACTACCAGTTCATTCGCATCCGGAAAATCCTTCCTTGACCTTACCGTTGCATACCACCTTTTGCCAATTTCCATAAAATCTTCGCTAAATGTTAAAAAATATGAATAAGCCTTCAAAAATCAGCCGATGATTTTTATGAATTGGGCTTGGAGCATTGCCCTGCCGCCTGTCGGTCTGACCAATTGGTTCCCACAAATAAGGCATCTTGTCGGGAAAGTTGCATGAGAAAAAACTACCTGCTCGTTCCCGCAATTAGGGCATCTGACTAGGATAAATTTTGTTCTCGGCTCTGGAATAGGTACCTTTACTTTCTTGCTCATTCAAGCCACCTCTGTTATCTCCAGTTTCTTCAGCCTTATCCCCTTTCTATGAGTTATGTACCCACACTCTGTGCATTTCAGCTTAAGCACTTGCTTCTTCGTAGTCTTAGCGTATCTTTTTTGCTCTGGCCTTCTCTTGGAGCCATATCCTTCTTGCTTTCTTCTATATCTCCTCTCACCTATCGCTAGCTTCCTTCTTTTACCCCCCTTGTACAGCATTACGCTATGAACAGTATGCTTTTTGCACCTTGGACAGTATGTTCTAATTTGTTTAGGAACCTTCAACCTTTTCCCCCCTTCTGACTACCTTCATTCTTCGCGGCAGGAAACCCACTTCGTTCAATGGTACATCTTTTATATCCGGGGTAGCAAGAGCAGTCAAGCTTCCCCAATCTGAGCTGAATATATGTGGTTGCTTATCCTTCTTCCACTTCAAGCCTATAGCAACCACAACCACTTATTCATCAGTGAAAACTGTTTAAACTGAGTGAGCTTATAAGTTTTTTCTCATCGCTTAATTTGTGGACAGGCCATAAGCTCAACTCACTATTAGAGATAACCGTAGTTTCATGTTTTAGAAAAACTCGCTACTAAACTTAGGAGAAGGTTAATGGATTTTAAACAACGGGAGGGTCCTCGCCGTCTTCAAAGCCAATAAATGTTCAACGTCTTCTATTGGGGCTGTGAAGATTTCAACTCCTCCTCCTACGTATTTCCACATCCAAACGATCTTCCCAGACTGCTGCGTAGTGTCGAAGAAAGAAGAAGCGAAATAAGAGTTTCCTCTTTTCTGCGAGAAGCTTTTGATGATGTTTGATAAACTCTCTGCCCTTTTTACTGCTACATCGCAAAACTCTCTAAACTCTTCCAATAACTTTGCCTTCCCATCCTGATAACATAGCTCAGACGTCTCAAGGATAATTTTCCTCTTAATAGCAACCATGTCTACTGAACCTTTTGTTGCTGCTCTATTCAGCAACATAGGTAGGTCCTCTTCTATGACTATCACCCCACTTCAGCTATACCCTTCAATACAAATGGAAAAGCTATACATCCAGGTAATTCTATTTTCTCCCCCCTATAAGCGCTTATCTTTACTCCCATTATAGTCTTGTCAATTATTGTCGCATTCATTTTTACGAGCACTTTCTCCTTGAAGGGGGAAAGTTCGCATCTTATAGAATAAGAATCCAAGATAGGTTCTTCCAACCTGACTACAGGCAGACCTAACTTACCATTTATTGAGCCAGGGATCCTTATTAGCCTGTGGACATCTACGGTAACCTTCTCATCTATATCCAGCACCAAGGAAGATATAAGAGCCTTTACCCCCTCAACCCCGATCCTTTTCTTGGCCTCAGCCCAAGTAATGCTACTACCGCTTCTAATCCCTAGCTTTTCATAAATGGCTCTACCTATTCTGCCTCTCCATCCTGGTTCGTCGGAGGATGGAACTAAGCTTTCATCTCTCTCAAACCCAGCTATCCGGTTCAAGTCTAACCCTATCCCTTTAATATAGTCAACGATCTCCCTTCTATCTTCCCCTGTTAGTTTCATGCATTCTTCGGAGCATTTTGGCCTCACATGAAAGCCCCTGTTTCCTGAGAAGTAAATCTTCACTTCCTCAAAACCAAAATCCCTTTTCAGGATATCCGAAAGATGCTTTGCTGTCTCTACCCCCTTTTTCAAGCAATCGTCTGGAACAGGAGAGGCCTCGACGACGTTCTGGCTTCCGCACTTAATGCACTTTTTAACCTTATTTCCGTACATCGAATGTCCGCAATCGAGGCAGACATGAAGCTGTTCCATCAGCCTGCATTCCTGCAGCTCATCCACATCTATGTCAAATATCAATTCGCTCCCTAAATACCCCTTTTGGTCCATTTCTTTTATTTCAGGAAACAAGTATATTGCAGAGGAATAGTACAAATGAAGAGGAGGATTGTTCGTTATGTAACGTCTGAGCTCTTCCTCAGACTTGAAGGAAAGGTGCCTTATGTATGACTGAGAGCCGAGCGGCTGTACCGCGAATTCTCTCGAAGATAAGTTTTCAGGTAGCTCTAATTGAGCCTTCCGGTAATACTCGGCCAACCTACTCTTCAGCCATAAAAAAGACCCGTCTTTAAGCAGTTCTCGGTGCGACAAAAGTAACCAACCTTGCGCCCGCAGGTAGCTCAAGCACTAGCTTTGAAGGCATGTCCGTGGAGAGGCTAAGTATAGCGACCTCAGCGCTCCTTATGGTGCTAAGGAGGTCCGAAAAGAAATCTATTCCATAAGTTCCCTTTTGAGTACCATCGCTTTGTATTGATATTATCCCTTCATCTCCGTTCTGGAACTCAACGGAAGCCGAGCCAATTTCGCTCTCACTGAAGATCTTAAACTCTCCAGTGGTTACTTCAAAAGTCAGGTTGTCGCTCATCATCTCTATATCTTCAACGGCTTCTGCGAGAACTTTTGGGAGAATCCTTACTTCAGCCTTCAGATCTATCTTAGGATCAGGAAGATCTTTAAAGCTAGGCTCTCCTGTTGGCTCGTAGAACTCTCTCAAAAACTTCCCTTTAAAGGAGACTTTTAGCTTGTCACCTACTAGTTCAAGCGACAGTGCGTCATCTTTTCTAGCCCTCCTGATTATCTCGGCAAAACTATCCAGCTCTAACCCAAAGCTTTCATTATTAGATTCGTATTCTTCGAGCGATTCTCTTGGGAAGAAAACATCCACAAGGACAACATGGCTAGGGTCCAAAGCCCTCATCTTAACTCCATCGGAACCAGCGATCAATGTGATTTCGTTTACTAGCTTGCTCGCTCCTAGTAAAACCTCTTTCCAAAGTGAAGCTTCGGTAAACACAAGCTTCATCGGTCATCATCCTTTTATATACCGCTATATCATTACTATAAAATTGCATGTCTTACCTTATTTTTATACTCTTTTATACGAAACGCAAAAATCACTCATACTCTCTCCATACATATCCGCACTTTACGCATTTATAAAATCTCGTTGGAGGCTCATCGGCAGCTCTTGTTTGCATGGTCCAGTAGTAAACCTCATTGTAGCCGCACTTGGGGCAATATACAACATCTTTCAACTTCGGTAAAGTCTCTGGCTCACTGCCTTCTTCCACTATAAGGGATTTTTCTTTATTCGTGTGCTTTATCTTATTAGCTATTTTATAAGCTGGCTGATCCTGTGAAACCTCCTCTGTATATCCGCATTTAGGGCATTCTAAGTAGCTTTTCCCCCCGACTCTTTTGGGTCTCATCAAAGCTCCACATTTAGGACAGAACTTCATCTTTTATTCCCTCCGAGAGTTTAAGTATTTCCTTCAGAACATTTGACAGTAATCGCTCATGCGGGAGCTCTTTGACCATTTCGGCCCCCAAAATACTTGCAGTGCTTTCTGAAACTTCTCCTTTCACCACTACCTTCCTCACTTCCCTGAGCACACTTCTATCTCCGATTCTCCTTGCAAATCCCTCATCGAACTTTTCTATTATAAAGTGTTCGATCTTATCCCCTCGGATGACGATACCTATCGCGAAACCATTGCTTATCAGTAGCTCAAGCACTCTGCTTTCAGGCTTTAGCCTCTTTGAACTTTGCGTCAATTTCCGCACCAGTGGAGTCTATAATCGACAAAATTTTGGCAACAGCCGACTTTACAGCTTCAATTGGAGCAACGCTTCCATCTGTTTTTACGTACAGGACTATACTTCCTTTTAGAGGGTGTTCTACTCTATAATACGACATCAAGACGCCTTTTTCCTCTAGAATCCTCTTCGCTAGTAGATTGCCCAATGTATGGTCTTCGTTCAATATTTCCAGTTCAAGTTCCGTATCGGTTTTTTTCCTTACAATGTAACCCTGCTCTTCTGACATCTCATTCCATCCTCCCAATCGTATAAGCACAAAGTATGGCAACTGCGTAAGAGACCTTTCAGCGGATCCCCTTTAAATTTAAACTCCTAGTTTCTATTGCTAAAAGGATTGATATCCTTTTCTTTCAAATTTATAACAGAAAGCCTCGTTCTTTATGGTGCGGATGAGAACAGATCTCTATTATTAAATATTTTCAAAGCGTCATTCCAATTCTTAGTGAGGTAAAGCTTTCCGTCCTTTTCTTCGAACAAACCAAGCTCTTTACCAGCGTTGGAAATTTCACTGGGAAGGATGTCGTGGAATAAGCTAAGGACTGCTATTAGCTCAGCGGCCTTTCCAGCAGCTACTGCTCTTGACGCCTTTAATGTTGAAAAGAAGTCCCTAGCGATCTCCTGCACTTTATCAATAGCTTCATATATGAGGAGCTCGTTTTCTGTTCTTTTAACTTTAATATTCATAAGCTGTAATAGCTCCATAAAAGAATCTATAGGCACAGGAACACCAAGAGTTTTTGCTGCTTCAGATATGTTAACGATTGTGATGCTTCCTCCTCTGTCTAGCTCCTGGAGCAACTTGGACAAAATCCGTCTTACCGCTTCGATGCTCCTTTCTACACTCAAGGGATCCCCAATAATTCTCAATTCAAGAGTGTTTCCTTTTATTTTGTATATTGCCTCCTGCGATGAAACGCTATTCATTATTTCTTCTAGCAATTTTTCCTTTTCAGCACCTTCAGGTATCTTAAAAACGATCTTCTTTTTTATCACCAAAAGTCCCGCCCTTTAATCGAAGTATACAATATGCTTTATAGGTTTTATAGGTTTTATAACTGAAAACCTCGCCGTCGACGGCGAGGATGGCGAGGAGGGTTAGAAAAGCTTTTTTGCAGAATGCAAACATAAACATGGCCCGCATGGTAATTGAGGGTGCGGTGAGCCCCCCGAACCAGCAAATGAGGCTAAAGGCGAGAAGCCCAGCTGAACGCTGGAAGCCTCGTCCTTCAGGGCGGGGTAGCTCACATTTCTTGGTATGAAGAGAAAGACTTAACATTTAGAATTAGAACATGCTTACGAGCGCTTAAACTAGCTACACCAAGGGTATCATTACCTTGAAACGGATTTTTAGTTGTAATTCTGTTTCCAGGGAAAGCTTAATTAACTTACTTTAGGTCTATTTTTCAGATGTCCGAAGAGTTGATAGAGCATGCCAATGAGACCAGCTAGGTGCTATACTCATTTCAGTTCGCCTCCGTACACCAGGAAGGAGTATATTCCTGGCGTTCCACAGCCTAAAATATCGAAATTTGAGATGGGGGATCCTCATTTAGATGCCGATTATGTTGTTAAGATCGTTGTACTAGAGGACGGTCAAATAAGGCACAATGCCCTAGAAGCAATGAGAGTATCGGCTCATAAGATACTAAGTGCTAAGGCAGGTGAAAACAACTTTTATTTGAAAGTTATCAGGTACCCCCACCATGTAATCAGAGAGAACAAAATGATGGCTTTCGCTGGGGCAGACAGGCTTCAAGACGGAATGAGGCTATCTTTTGGAAAGCCAATCGGTACAGCAGCTAGGGTATACAAAGGCTATGAAATTTTAGAGATAAGGGTTAAGAAGGAGCATTTGGAGCTAGCGAAGAACGCAGCTAAGGTCGCATCATCCAAGATTCCATTACCCTCTAAGATTACAATTGAAAGTCTGGCTTCTCAGGGAAATGATGTCTGACCTCCTCCCTACCTTGAAGACGAGGGTTTCCCTTCAGGGGGTTCATAGGTTCCCCTCATCTGTTCGGGATTACATCTGTCATCTGAGAGGCATTCAGGAGGTCAGAGATCCCCCATCTTAACTTGCTTGAGAGGTTACCGATCCCGCATCCAAGAGCTTAGGGGCAACCACGCTTTCGAATTGCTCATCATCAAAAACAATCAGGGCAGAAAACCT
>JAEMPT010000034.1 GCA_022759165.1 Thermoprotei archaeon | reverse complement strand
TTAAAATGCATTTAAAAACAAACAACCTCTCCTCAACAGAGAGAAAATATCATATGAAAAGAGAAATAACACCTATTATGGGAACAATCAAAGTTTTATTTGCGGGAGACCACACAACGCCTGCGATTCTGTCGTAGCTCACCCCGAACCCCTCGGGAAACTGTCCCAGCATACTATCATCAGCCGGATTGTTATCGCCCTTTGTCTCGTATAAAAAGCCATTAGGCGTCTCTATAACCTTTATGACCCTGTGAATTATATATCCGCCATATACGCTTTTGTAAACAACTATATCTCCAACCTTTATGTCTTGCGGATCAACGTGATGAAGGAACACGAGATCCCCTTCATGTAAAAGGGGAAGCATGCTATTGCCCCTTACAACTGCCACGGGCGTCTGCGTACCAGAGATCGCTGAAAGGGCTGGTTTCAAGAGGATAACGATTACAAGTAAAGCAATTAGGATCGCTAAATCGGATTTTTTTATACTACTCATGTCAAACTCCTTCCAAAGTTCTTTGAATTTGGCATCTGATTTTTTAAGCCTTAAGCGATATGGGAAGAGATCCTCTCTAACACACAAACTAAGCTTTTAGAATAAAATAAAAATTATTATTGCTGAGAAGGGATTTATCTCAAGAAGATATCGTTATATATAGCGAAGCCATCGGCTTCGTTTGTGCCGGTGATAAAGTTGGAAGGAAGGCACCCATGGATAGCTAATGATAATGAGAAAAATATCGCGGAGATTTTAAACGCTATAGGTATAAAAGATCCGCTAGAATTGTTTTCGGATATCCCAAAGAGCATCACTCTTAAAAAAAAGCTAGCAGTAGGAAGAGGAAGGCCTCTTTCTTCTTTTGAAATTGAGAAAGAATTCGACGGCATAATTAACGATTTAAAAGATTTTGAGCTTAACAAGATATTCGCTGGGGGCCCAATAGCGCCTCATTATACTCACCCGGTTGTAGATGCTATCATTTCCAGGGGAGAGATACTCACAGCCTATACTCCTTACCAGCCAGAAATCTCTCAAGGTCTTCTCCAGATGCTATATGAATATCAAAGCGCCATGGCCATTCTGTACGATGTCGATATAGTGAATGCTGGTATGTATGATGGGGCCACGGCATTAGCTGAGGCTTCTCTAATGGCTGTGAGGGTAAAAAAAATTAAGAAGGTTATGGTTCCAAGTACACTATTCCATGAGTATAAGGATGTTATGAAAACATATTTCATGGGTCCTGAAGTGTCGTTAATCGAGTATGAAACAGACAATGATACAGGGGAAGCTACACCAGAGAACATTTCCTTGATAAAGAGCGAGAGGCCCGCCGCTGTAATAATAGACTATCCAGCGAATACTGGGGAAGTGAGGAGAACGACACCGGAAATTATACAGGAAACTCATGCAGCAGGCTCGCTTGCTATAGTGTTCTCAGATCCGATTGCCCTGGGCGTTTTAACACCTCCAGGTAAATTCGAGGCGGATATCGTTGTTGGAGAAGGGCAATCTCTGGGCTTACCGATGTATGGTGGTGGCATGACACTCGGAATATTGGGAATTAGAAACGAGCGAGAGCTCATCAGAAATTTGCCTGGCAGGCTTATAGGAGAAACGGTTGACGTAGATGGAAGAAGAGGATATATGATGATCCTACAGAGCCGGGAACAACATATAAGGCGGGAGAAAGCGACCTCTAATATAACTACTGGTGTGTCTCTTAACTCTATAGCAGCCCTCGTTAGTCTAGCAATAAAAGGAAGTAATGGGATCAGAAAAGAGGGAATAGCTATATTTGAGAATACAAAAAGGCTCATGAAAGCCCTTTCAAATGCGGGCGCGCTGATCCAACGACCGCGCGCTGTTCATTTCAAGAATATCTCCTTCTCTATCCCATCCGCAGAAAATAGCATGACTCTCCTTGAGAATATCGTTAAAGACAGAAAATTGGTCCCCTATTCCATTCGAGAGGAAGGGCTAATGTCATGTGCCACAGAAGTTCACAAATCAGAAGACATTTCCGAACTTGAAAACGCGCTGAAGGAGGCGATGAATGGATGACGTTCAGGCAAGCGAGATGGGAGGAAAAGCTTCTATTTGAGTATGATGCTGGAAACAACAAGCAAGATGATGAGCCGGCTCCTCCAGATGTGCCGAGGGAGCTCATTAGAGAACGGGTTTCATTGCCTAACTTGAGTGAACCGGAGGTTGTTCGTCACTTCACAAGGCTAACGCAGATGTCATATGGAATCGACTTAGGACCAGTGCCCCTTGGGTCATGCACAATGAAGTATAACCCAAAAATCGCAGCAAAGGTCCTCCAATCTAATAAAATTAGAAACGTTCATCCATTTTTGTTGAAAACAGGTTTAGCGCGCGGGATACTCAGATTGATGTTCGAGCTCCAAGAATGGTTGAAGGAGATCACGGGCATGGATGCATGCAGCTTACAGCCACCTGCGGGGGCTTCTGGAGAGCTAAGCGGGGTACTTATGATAAAGGCATTTCACAATGAAAGGGGGGAGAAATGGAGGGATGAAATGATTGTGCCTGATAGTGCCCATGGAAGCAATCCAGCGAGCTCTGCTATGGGTGGATTCAAAGTCATTAGGGTTCAAACCGACGAAAGGGGGAACGTGGACATCGGAGGTATTAAGGCCGTTGTTGGGAACAGGACTGCTGGCCTCATGCTAACCAATCCAAACACCCTTGGTCTCTTTGAGGAAAGAATTTTGGAGATCGCCAAATCCATACATGAGTTCGGTGGAGTTCTTTACTATGACGGAGCCAATCTTAACGGGATAATCGGGATAGCTAGGCCAGGAGACATGGGATTCGATATAGTGCACCTTAACTTACATAAGACCTTCTCCGCTCCGCATGGAGGCGGGGGACCCGGTGCTGGAGCGGTTTGCGCTAAGGGAGAACTAGCTAAATACCTTCCTGGTTACATCGTGGAAAAGAAAAACGGAGATTATACACTGAGCCGTCCGGAGAAAAGCATAGGTCATGTTATGGGAACAATGGGGAATCTGCCTGGCATGGTTTATGCATATGTCTTCCTACTATCGTATGGTGAAGACCTTTGGAAGGTCGCTTTACATTCTTCGTTGAACATAAATTACTTCCTATCCCTTCTGAAAGGGATTAACGGAGTCAGTCTACCCTTCGGAGAATATAGATTTAGAAAACATGAAGGAGTTATCTCAGTAAAGAAGCTCACTGAGGAAACTGGCGTAACTGCTGATGACCTAGCGAAGTTCCTCCTTGAGAGAGGACTCCATGCTCCTACAATTTACTTCCCGCTGATTGTAGAAGAAGCGATGATGTTCGAATTCACTGAGACTGAACCAATGGAGGTCATAGAAGAATATGCTTCTGCCATAAAGGAGGCAGTCGAGCTTGCGCACAGGGATCCAAAAAAACTCAAGGAACTTCCAAAGAGCACAGCCTCTGGTAGGCTGGACGCTGTTAGAGCAAACCACCCACAAACGATGAGACCTTCAGTGAAATTCGGTGTGAAGGATGCTAATGAAAGAAAAGTTTAAGCCGGGCGAATGGACGAAAATTTTCAGTTGGATACGGGAACTTCTTCCTCTAAATTTCGCTATTGATGATCTTCCGCTCAAGATTTTTTCCGGTAATATAAATTATTCGACTAGATTGTTCGAAAGGGCATATGACCTCATTGAGGGAAAAGGAGTCGCCGTTATAGCAGCTGGTCCTGAACTAGCCGAACTGAGGGATCTTCATGCGGACAGCCTCGTTGTCGCTGATGCAGCCTTCAAATATGTAACCTATGAGCTCGATCTCAGTCCTGATCTTCTTATAACAGATCTCGATGGAATAGAGGGAATAGAAGCGAACCTTCTTCGTGAGATCCCATTACTGATCGTTCATTTACATGGCGATAACGTTGAGAGGGCTAGGATTTTCATTGGAGAAGCTAGCTCACATGGGATAAAAGCTCTGTTCACAACGCAACAACCCCCTTCTTTTCCTTTTTTCAATTTCGGGGGCTTTACCGATGGCGACAGGGCCGTGTTCACATCGCTCTTCTTTGGCGCGCGAGAGGTTTCAGTATACGGAGTTGGCGAGTCTCAGCTCATGCATCATCGCAGTCCTCCATCAGAGATAAAAGCGAGAAAGTACTGGATTGGAAGTATGTTGGTCAAATGGCTCGCTTGCAGAGACAAAAGAGTCAAGATTCCTCTAGCTAAAGGCTATGATTGTTCATGGTTTCCTTGGGAGGCTTGATAAGATTGAAGGTAGGGATAAAGGGCATTACGTTCGATGCAGCGCACTATACACTTGATGGTGGGAAGTGTGAATCCTTACATGGCCACACGTTTGAATTAGAGGTAATTGTCGAGAGAAAAATAGACGAAACCACGGGTATGGTTATGGACTTCAGGGAACTAAAAAAAGCGATAAAGGAAGTAATCTCAGAATATGATCACAAGTTCATTATACCTTCACGCCATCTCATCGATATCGAACTGAAAGGTCCTTTCAAAACTGAGCTAAAGCCCATACCATATCCCCATGCTACGACTGAATACATCGCATTATCAATTCTAAATGAGCTGAAAAGAAAAATTGAAGGGAAAATACAGCTAAGGTTATACGAAGGCAGGGAAAGCTTCGCCGAAGTGAGTTCAGATGAGCAATGAAAATGCTTCCCCAGATGTGCACGAACTAATGCCCGATCATCCCTTGAAGGTTGATAGGACCGGGCTGGAGGGTCTCTACCTGAAGGTAAACTTAATTTCTCGCAAAAGCTGCGAAGAGCTACCAGCAGAGCTATCTCTATATATAGACTTGCCTCCAGAAAAGAAGGGTGTCCATCTTTCAAGGCTGGTCAAAGCTGCTCTTACAGAAGTGGAGACGGGGTGCACAGACTTAAGTGCGCTCCTTTCTAGAATAGCACAGAAGGCTCTGAACACGCATAGCTACTCGGAAATTGCGGAGGTAGTGCTGAATTCTTCGTTACCTTTAAGAGGACAGAAAGTAGATTTGAACTTCAGAGTGAAAAGGAGGAGAAACGGAGAAGAAAGCTGGTTTATGGAAGTAAAAATAGAAGGAGCTATATCCTGTCCGTGTGCCAAGGAAGTATTTCGATATTATGAGGGGACAGATTGGGAAAAGACACCGACGCATATGCAAAGGGCAGAAGCTATAGTATCCGTGGAATCGAATGGTGCATCACTTTCTATTGATGACGCTTTTGATGTTATCGAGGTAGTCGAGTCTTCCTACTCTGGAAAGTTGGAGGTAGAGCTATCCCGAGATGAGGAGGCACGAATCATTAAAAAGATAATAAATGCTCCTCAGTTCGCTGAAGACCTTGCTAGAAAAATAGCATGGAAGGTTATGCGGACAGCAACTATGACGAAGGCCAACAAGATTATAGTAAGCGTCAGAAGCTTTGAGTCGATACATCCCTATAATGTAAGTGCAGAGGTGGTCATAGACGGTAAAGAGCATAGGGATAGATCCAGGTACGAAGAGCTTTGACGTTGTAATGGTGGATGAGGGTTGCGTCGTCCTGGAAAAAAGCTTTCCAACTGAAAAAGTGGCAGATAGTCCAGATTCATTGATAGAGGAGCTGAAGAAGCTTAAAGATGAAGCCGATATAATTATAGGCCCATCAGGCTACGGAGTGCCTTATGTCTGCAACGAGGACATATTAGACCCAAAGCTCTTTTCTTCGGAGATCTTGCTCCTCACTAGCATTTCTAAGCTATCGAAGAGAACAGGCGACCCTGGCTTTGAAGTTTATAGGGCATTATATAAGTTAACGAACGAGCTATGGAAGCTAGGAGCAAATGTGTGCTACATACCCTCAGTAAAACAACTTGAAAGCGTGGATCCTAGCATTAAGGTCAACAGAATAGATTTGGGTACCGCAGATAAGTTAGGCGCTTCCTTCTTGGCAGCTTATTCTATTATAAATTCGTTGAAGACCAGCGAAAATTTCCCGGACTTTTTTGTGCTGGAGCTTGGCTTTGGATACAATGCCCTAATATATTTCAAAGGAGGCTCGATATATGGAGGCCTTGGAGGAACTTCGCTGGGACCTGGATTTTTGACTCCTGGACCTCTCGACTTAGAAATCATTGTCTCGAAAGGTAAATGGAACAGAAATTCTGTTTGGTCGGGGGGAATTGAAAATGTCTGCATGTCTTCATCCTTGAGAGATGCATTTTACCCTGGCAGAACGGGCAGATGCTTGTTTTATGTGCAGAGTATGTTAAGATCTATAAGATCAGGTATAGCCTATTTGGGTGGAACTTGGAAAGAGCCCATTGTGCTCAGCGGAAGATGGGCTGACGAGGAGATCTCAAAGGAGCTAGAGAAGTTTTTGGGTATGCCCATATCGATGATAAGACCCTCGCTTCCTGGGGCTTCAATAGCAAAGGAAGCAGCGCAGGGAATGGCGATGATCGGAGATTCTTTATTGGGAGGGAGGTTCTCTTCACTTTTTAAACGACTTTCACTGCATAAAGCCTCGGGAACGGTCATGGATCATATATATATTCCTAATATGACCCAAGCGGTAAAGAGGCATATAGATGCCTACAAAAACAGCCTGAGCAAAGAGGCATTAGGAAGGATACTTATTGAGAAGGATTAATAGTTCCTTATAATTAAACCCTTACGCTTTATGACGAATAAAATGGTGGCTTTTTAAAAATCAATTAATTAAATCCCAATGCAGAAATTGAGATAAAACGCGATGATGAGAGTCATGCCGAGTGAGTATGACGATGAACCTCTCTGGGGTATCTGAGCAAATTGATTCTCTGACCTCCTCTGTCCTAAAGGGCGAGGGTTCCTTCAGGGCGACTCACGGGTTCGCGGCTTACCGCCTTCATTTTCACCACTTCACAGCTAGCGAGTGCGTATTGCACCCACCCCGCTCCATTCGTCCAGCGGTAGACCAAGGGCTGGGCCTTCAGCCCGTTACCTCTATCCCTCACTGGGAGTTGCCCTCTCCCCTTCCCAGATCCTAGGGACTCTGGGATATGTAGAATGTTTATTGCCCGTTCAGGTCAGCATTTATGACCTTCCCTGTTCAGGGACACCTGTACAGACCACGCTTAACGCGCCCTTTTTCGTGGGCTTTTCCGCACAGGGAGCAGGTCTTAGAGGTATATGCCTCGTCTGCTGCAATCACTTTGAAGGGCGCGAGGCTTGTCGTTCATTTGGTCATAAACTCGGGCAATAACGTTGATGCTAAGGCGCCAAATAAACACAAAAGGTAAGCTAAAAGGTTAATATGAACGTGATAAGAAAAATAGAAAGAAATGAAAAAGGGCTGATTAGAGGGCCTTGAACTTCTCGTACCACGCATCGTATCTCTTCAAATAGAGCGGATCCACGCTTGGCTTTCTTATCTTCAATACCTCGATGAAATCCTCCATCGATATGCTCCTTGGCTCACCGTTCCCTAAGTTCTTTTCGAAGAATTCTCTTATTACCCTCATGTGAGCCGCTTGAATCACATCCCTGATGTCGCTAGCCGTATATCCATCGGTCATCTCAACAAGCTTGTCAAAATCGATATCCTGGGAGAGTGAGAGGGTTTTTGTATATAACTTGAACAATTGCAACCTCGCTTCTTTATCGGGCAGAGGAATGAATATTCTCTTGTTGAATCTTCTGATGAAGGCTTCATCTAGCTGCCATGGCTTGTTGGTTGCACCTATGACATATATATGAAATTTTTTATCTTTGTCCTGTATCCCGTCCATCTCCTTTAGGAACTGGTTTCTGACCCTCACCTCTCCCCCGATCTCGCCCGAGAAAGTTCCAAGCAATGCATCGATCTCATCTATGAATATTATGACTGGGACCTTTTCCTCTTCAGTTTTTTGTCTCGCGAATTTGAAGATCTTGCTGACGTTCTTTTCAGCCTCTCCAAGCCATTTAGACATTATATTAGCAGCATCGACATAGAGGAAATAACCGTTGACCTCATTGGCGACGGCCGCCGCCAACATAGTCTTTCCACAGCCAGGTGGGCCGAATAGGAGGATGCCCCTTGGCCAACCAAGAGGGAAAAGGTCCGGCCTCTTGATGGGATATATGATCGCTTCAGTGATCGCTTGCTTAGCGTCTTTGAGGTCTGCTATATCTTCGAACTTCACATTTGGCTTCTGCGTGAGTACAATATCTTCTAGAACATCCTTTTTCTCTGAGCTGCTTTTCGGGCCAGACTCCGATATCGATTGCATATCGTTCTGCAGTTGCTGTATCCGCTTCTCGTAGCTTTTTATCATCTCGAGATATGTGGAAATCAGTGGACTGTCTGGGTACATTTTAACTATTTTCGTGAGGGTATCTATAGCTTTCCTGTAGTTTTGTATAGCAGTATCATAATCGCCATCCTTGTCTGCAGCAACAGCCGCCCTCGCATAACGCGTTGCCATTTCTTGTAGATAAGGAAACGCCAAAAAATGCCACCTCATAAGCGCAGTTTAGCTTTTTACAGGAGAAGCTATCTTGATTTTGCCCTTTTTGCTGAGATTGTATAGGGCCTCATAAATTTTTTCCTTATCTACCCCCAACTTTATGGATAGTTCTGATACTACTATCCTACCTCCGCTTTTTTTGATCTCTTCCAGCACCGCTTTTTCCAATTCTTCAGTTGGAATGGAAGGCCTAAGCTGAAGAGGCACAGAAACGGCGGATGTCTGCGCTTGAGGCATGGATTGGTTCGATTGATCCTTTGGCCGCGCCGTTGGAGCTAAGGTCGCCTTCAGCTTCTCTGGCTCAGGGACATCCGCATCAACGCTTTTTTCAGCCTGCTGCCATGCTTCCTTGATAACCTTATCGACCTCTTCGTTCACCTGGAAGCTATGGCTTACGTTGTATTGATTTCCTGAAGATGTCGTCACCATTATTTCTGTTATCATTCTATTTATCTCGTCAAGGGTATCGCCCACCTTGGGAAATATCGCCGAAACTTCAGCCTTTACACCTGAGAGCATGTTTGTGATGGGCCCCAGTACACTTTGAAAGTCATGTATGTCCTTAACTGTCTGCAATCTCTGTATTACCCTCTCAAAGCTTATTTTTGTGAAGCGAATTGCCTTTAAGAAGCTTCTGAGTTCATAGACTTCTTCCGCATAAACTTTTCCCAAGTTTTGGTAGGTTTTTCTCTCGTCCTCCTTCGATGTCGTCTCCATCAGCTTGAAGTTATCTACAACCTTATTGAATAGTTCATCGATTCTCTTCTTCGTCCTATATTCAAGCTCATCGAACCTATCTTGCTCATTCTTCAATTTGACTATGATGTCCTGAATCATCTCCTCCCAGTCCGGCTTCTTCGTTTCAGGATAGTTTCCGAAGAGCCCCCTGAACCAGCCCAATATCCCCTTTTTCTCCTCTCTATCAATTACTGAGTCTGACATTACCTAACACCTAAATCTCCCCCGTTAAGGGGTCTGACATAGAGCGTTTGTTTGCTTACAGCATATTCACGCAGAGCTACTCTGGGCAGTTGACTGGTCATGAAGCTCTACAACTAATGGCTGCTCAGCGCCTTTATTTGCCTGTGCTTCTGCTGTCGAAGGAACTGCTTCTTTAAGCACTGCATCAATATCCAAATTCTGGGTCTCGAGCTTCCCGATCAGGTCAAGTATCCTCTTGGCATCGTTTTTCTCTTCGAAATTCCTGTCCTTATTTTGTCTAAGTATATCAGCGGCAGGCTTGTATCCCCTCTCCCCGATCTCTCCTGCTATATAGCTCATCTTCAGGGACGTCATTGCCTTCTCAATCTCAACTACTTGGTCTTCCAGCTCACCTATTCTTTTCCTTATCATTTCCTTTGCTTCGTTTGCGTCTTTCTTCAAAGCATCGAGGTCCTTCGATACTTGCCCTTTGAACTCCTCATAAGCATCTCTAGCTATTTCTCCCTTTGCGTATAGGTCGTCGAGGGCCTTGGCCCTTCTCCTCGCCCTTTCAAGCCTTTCTATAACCTTCATAGCACTATACTTCCACTCAGGAAGTAGAATTACCTCATCCTTCTGTATTATTATCCTATCAGCTGATATAGTCTTAAAGTAAGCGTCGCCAAACAGAATCTCCACAGCCTTTACGTTTCCGTCAATATCGCTGTAAAGGCTGGCCAGTGAACCTATCACCCTTTGATAGGGATCTTTGATTTTTTGACCAACGAATTTATCAAGTGTATCTACAGAGTATTGTGTGACCATAGCGCTCACACCGTCTTTCCTCTATTTATATCATTCATTGTAGGAAGCGTTTAAAAGGAAGTAGACAAGGTCACTCTTCAAAAAGCTTCTAAAACTTCGTGACTGACCTTCCTCCTGCCCTTAAAGGCGAGGCTTTCTGCTGTAAAAAAGCGCTTATTTTCTCTTTAAGAGAGGGAATTCCTCTATTTTAGCTAATCCGTATCTTCCTCTTTCGTCTACGATTTTTACACTTTCGCCGACCAATGCGTATCTGCTATCCAAGTATCCTTGGGCTATGCCTCTCTCCAGCACTGGGCTAAAGCTTCCGCTCGTTACCCAACCAACTTCAACGTCTTCTACGTAGATTTTGTTTCCTTTCCTAGGTATGTATCTGGCGAACTCCTTTTTCATCACAAAACCGTAACGGAGCCACCTCGACCCTTCTTTCCTGCATGACCTAAGCATCGATTCCCCGACATACCCCTGTTTTTCCCAATCTATAGCACCCATGCCATATCTGAGAGAGACAGCACAGGGGAAAAATCTAGGATCTTCGCCGTATTCATTTCCTCCAAGCACAAATCCCATTTCCATCCTAAGTGAATCCCGTGCGGCTATGCCAACAGGCTTTGCCCCAGCTGCTAGGATGTTTTTGTAGATATCTGCCGCTTTTTTGACA